>SLBE01000063.1 GCA_007126465.1 Syntrophomonadaceae bacterium
CCAGCTCAGTGGAAAAAAGCAGATCAATTGTTCGCTGCACAAGGCTTCCGGAAACCTGCTCGCTCAGTGGCCTTATTTCAGCATGACGGGGATATCGTTCTTTGAGGACTTCAGCGGCGGCCCGGGCTACAAAGTCCGCAAATGGCAGATAGCCGAAAGATGACAGGGACGGCATCTGGCTCCCTGCTTTTAAGCGACCGCCAAAATAGATTTTGCGAAACAGCTCTTTAACTTTAGATTTTTCCTCGTTTAATAGCAGGACCAGCTGGCCCTCAGCCTGCCTGCCAACCGGACTGTTATCCCCGGCATACTCGTCATACAAACGCCGGTAGGCATATGCATCCTGTAAAATATTCTCTTCCGAGCTATTTAGGCCGCGCGGCACCCAAAGGATCATAGATCTGCGCAATTCACTGCTGCACTGATCAAAATAGGCCTGCCATAAATCGGCTGCACCCTCCTCTTCGCCGGGCAGCTGCGGGGGAACCAGGAAAAACAAAAAATCTGTTTCACCCTCAATTAGCTCCTTTTCCAGAGCGACTGCATCTTCACTTCCCAGGTCGGACGGGCTATTAAAAAAGACTTTGCCTTCCCGTCTGGTATTCTGCCAGGTAATCTCCACGTCGCGGTTGGGGTTTTGCTGCATACTTTTAAGGGGCAGGTAACTTTCATCCACCCAGGTAATTATGTCTTCGATAACGCGCCTGTCTCCCGAAGTTAGCTCATCCTTAATTTTTTTTAGCTTTTTTTCGAGCAGCAGGCCAACATCAGCTTTTAAATCAATTGAATAGTAGGTTTCACCATCTTTTTCCAGGGCGGATATGTATGCTCCATGAGTGATCAACCGATCCATAATCTCTTTAATAAATTCATAGTTTACAGAGCTTTCCAGGATACTGTAGCGATATAAAAGGAGACTGGTGATCTCTGTCAAGCTGAGTGAACGAGGATCGCGGGCCACTGCCCCGAGGATAAGCAGCTTCAAAATACGCAGGGCAGTCTGTATTTCATCTTCATCATCAAAAAGCCTCTCAGCTTCCCGTTCATAATGATGGAAAACCTGTTCGCTGTAGGGGCTGGTCTCCACCGTTTCACGCAGGCGTTCACGAAAATGATCGAAAATATAGTCTGGAGTGAGCAGTTCCTGTTCCGAGTTTTCAATAAACGGCGCGATCCCTCTTCCCGGATCACCGGCCAGTCGATAGTGGATAAAATCAATTACTCCCCGGTGCTGTGAAAAAAGAGGGCGCAGCTCATCAAGCATTTCCACGGTGGCCGGGTGAACTGGATAGAGATCCATAAAATCTTCACGTGAAAAAGGCAGGCGAGTAAACATACTCTGCAGCTGATCATAAATACGGGGCAGTTCTTCATCCGCCTTGTCTTTTTTGCGGATCAAGCGCCCGGCAACAATCTCCTTAACATGCTCTCCACTGAGGTGAAAGCGAACGGGATAGCGATCCTTGATCTTGTGGAGCAGTTCTCCGGCCAAAGAACCTGTGTTTTCAATATTCTCCTGCATGGTAGCAACTACCCAGGCCGGAAGTGTTTCTGCAAATTCACCTATGTATTGCAAAAAGCGGACATCTTCGTTGTAAGCACGGGGATTATCTTTCGACCTGAGAAATTCGGAAAGTTCGTCAAATAAAAGCAACAGTCCACCGCGATTTATCTTTTTAATTGCCCGGGCTATTGCTGCGAAGGCTTCCCGGCGGGGCATATTTTTAATATCCTGGAGTGGCGCAGCCTCACTGCCGGAGGCAACCTGCAGGCGCGCAGATACTTCTTTCAGGACAATCTCTTCGAGGTATTCCCTGTTGCTGTGTTCAACCAGGGATATTTCCACAACCAGGGGTTCTTGCTGTGCTGCCTGTTCCAGCAGATCAGGCAACCTTTTCTCATTAGCAACCCCTTCCCGGCAGGAAGCTTTAAAAGCTTCGCGGGCTTCCGAATCATTTATTATCAGGCTGAGCACATTTAAAAGGTGCGATTTGCCGGATCCGAAATTGCCGATTATAAAGAAGCCTTTACCCTGTAACCCGGCAACTTTGTCCAGAATATTAGCAAGGGTAAAGGTAACTTCACCGGTAAAAATAAAGGTTTCAACCAGGTGTCGGCGCAGGCCGCTGTCAGCAAGATCGGCCAGCCGAATTACTGTACGGACAGGAGGAACCTCAATTAAATCCCTGATTTTCATTACTCCTGCCCCTCCTTTTGCTCCATTGCCTTGCGCAGCTTTCGAATAGCACCAAACAGCTCTTTCCGTTCCGGGTATTTTTCCAGCAGTTCCTCAAAAAACAATGCTGCCTCTTCTTCCTTATTCAGATCTCGAGCATCTTTAATAAGTGATGATTTTGCGGTAACATCATCAGGACGCCGGAAAAGCAACTCCTTTAACAGTGGCCAGGCCTCCTCTTCACGGCCAGCACGGCGCAGGGCAAACAAATACTGCGATAAAGCCTGCAGATTCTGAGAGTCCAGTTCATAGGCCTGCCGGTAAGCTTCAACAGCCCCTCCTTCATCTTTACTCTCACGATGCAGATCGCCTAAGAGCAAATAGAGGTAAGGGTTAAGCTTTCTTTCCCCAACCTTAATTACTTTCTGCAGCTGTGCTGCGGCTTCAGCAGGTTCCAATCCCTTTAGTTTTGCCCGCATTTGCTCAGCATAGGGGAAGTGGTCCTTCTCTTCCGGAATGTTCACTGCAGGAGAATCCGGACGACCCTGAGTTGCTGTCAGAGGTAATTCTGCAGCAGCCTTTTGTTCCAGCTTATTATACTGACGCAGCAGGAAACCATCCCGCGGATTTTGTTCTAAGGCCTGGCGCAGCACAGCCAGAGCTTTCTCCAGGTCACCGGCCAGATCGTAAGCGCGGGCCAAACGACCGGCCCGGTAGCCGCTTGGAACCAGCTCGAATGCTCTTTTAAAATTCTCTACGGCTTCGTCATACTGCTTCTTATCGAGGGCAATCATTCCTACAGTAGTTAAGGCAACTGCCTGATCAGGGTCCTCGGCTAAAACCTGGAGGGCTGTCTCGTGGGCAGTCTTTTTATCGCCCCGCTGCAGCAAAACATCAGCCAGATTAGCCCTTAATGCCCTATGGGCAAAACTACCAGGAGTAATATGCTCCAGGTTTTCCTGCAGCAGCATCTCTGCATCCGCAAAACGCTTTGCCCTGCGCAGCTGCCAGCATTTGTCGATAATGCTCTTATAGTCTTCAGACATCTTTTTGAAATCACCGCTTTACACATTTCAAGGTTAGAAAGTCGGCCAGTAAAGTAATTCTA
>SLBE01000148.1 GCA_007126465.1 Syntrophomonadaceae bacterium
ATTATTGAGGTGAAAAGATTGTCGGCAGGAGAAATAACTATTCGCGGAGCACGGGAACATAACCTTAAAAACATCAACCTCTCCCTGCCCCGCAACAAATTAATCGTTTTTACCGGGCTAAGCGGCTCGGGCAAGTCATCGTTGGCTTTTGACACTATCTACGCAGAAGGGCAGCGCCGCTACGTTGAATCGCTGTCTGCTTATGCCCGCCAATTTCTGGGCCAGATGGATAAGCCCGACCTGGACCAGATCGAGGGGCTCTCACCTGCTATCTCCATTGACCAGAAAACGGCGTCCCGCAACCCGCGCTCCACTGTAGGGACGGTTACCGAAATATATGACTACATCCGCCTGCTGTATGCCCGGATCGGTAATCCACACTGTCCGGATTGTCAAAAAGAAATCAGCCAGCAGACTGTTCAGCAGATGGTTGACCAGGTTATCGACCTGCCTGATGAAACCCGGATCCAGGTGCTGGCACCCCTGGTCCGCAGCCGAAAAGGCGAGTATTCCCGGCTTTTCGATGAAATGCGCCGCAAGGGCTATGTTCGCATCCGGGTAGACGGTGAAGTCTATGAACTTGAAGAAGAGATAGTTCTTGATAAAAACAAGAAGCACAGTATCGAGGTAGTGGTTGACCGCCTGGTTATCCGCGAGGGAGTCCAGGCCCGCCTGGCAGACTCCATGGAAACGGCCCTTAAGTTAAGTGAAGGTTTGGTGCTGATAGAGGAAGTTGGCGGTTCGGAACTGCTTTTTAGTGAAAATTTTGCCTGTGCCGACTGCGGCTTCAGCTTTGAAGAAATCAGTCCGCGGATATTTTCCTTTAACAGCCCTTATGGTGCCTGCCCGGCCTGCAGCGGGCTGGGAACGAGATCTGAATTTTCGGCAGACCTGGTTATTCCCTATCCTGAATTGTCAATCCGTGAAGGGGCTATTCATCCCTGGTCCGGCCAAAACTATTACCAGCAGTTTCTTGAATCGGCTGCAAAAGCCTGGGATATTGACCTGGATAAACCCTATAAAGACTTAACTGACGAGGAACAGCAGAAAATTCTTTACGGGGCGCCGGGTAAAATAAATTTCCGCTATGTCAATATGTTCAGGCGTGTTCGTAACTATAAAAAAGTTTTCCCCGGGGTCCTGAAGCTTCTGGATAGGCGCTATGCCTCATCATCATCGGATGAAGCCAGGGCTGATATGGAGCGTTTTATGCAGGTTAAGCCCTGTCCGAGCTGTAAAGGCAGCCGTCTGAAGCCGGCCAGCCTGGCAGTCTTACTGGGTGGGAAAAATATTGCCGAGATTTCTGCGCTGACTGTTGAGCAGGCTGCAGAATTTTTTGACCGGCTGCAGTTAACCGAACGCGAGCAGCATATTGGCAGGCAGGTCTTAAAGGAAATTGATGAAAGGCTGCGGTTTTTACGTAACGTGGGGCTGCAGTATCTTAACCTTGACCGGGCCGCTTCCACCCTGTCGGGCGGTGAGGCTCAGCGGATCAGACTGGCAACGCAGATCGGTTCCGGGCTGACCGGTGTAATCTATATCCTCGATGAGCCAAGTATCGGTTTACATCAGCGTGATAATGCCCGCCTGATCACTACGTTAAAAGCCCTGCGGGATCTTGGCAATACAGTGCTGGTGGTGGAACATGATGAAGAAACCATTCGCAGTGCCGATCACCTGGTCGATATCGGCCCCGGAGCCGGAGCAGGCGGCGGGATGATTGTTGCCGAAGGATCCGTTGAGAAAATCATGGCCGCTGAAGCTTCGATAACCGGTGATTACCTGGCCGGTAGGAAGGAGGTTGCAGTGCCTGAAAAAAGGCGTTCAACCAATGAGCGCTGGTTGTGGGTGCGTGGGGCCGGCGAGCACAACCTGAAAAAAATTGACGTCGGGTTTCCCCTGGGGCTTTTTATCTGTGTGGCCGGCGTATCGGGTTCCGGGAAAAGCACCCTGGTTAATGAAGTCTTAGCCCGCAGCCTGGCCCGTAAACTGCACCGTTCCCGTGAACAGGCCGGGGAACATGAAAGCGTTGAAGGGGTCGAACACCTTGATAAGGTTATTGTCATTGACCAATCTCCGATTGGACGGACTCCCCGTTCCAACCCGGCTACATATACCGGGCTTTTCGACGGTATTCGGGAAATATTCTCAAAAACTGCGGAGTCACGCCGCCGCGGTTACCGCCCGGGTAGGTTTAGTTTTAATGTTAAAGGTGGGCGCTGCGAGGCCTGCAGGGGTGACGGAATCCTCAGAATTGAAATGCACTTTCTGCCTGACGTCTATGTGCCCTGCGAGGTTTGCACCGGCAAACGTTATAACCGTGAAACCCTGGAAGTCCGTTACAAGGAAAAGAATATCGCCGATGTCCTGGCAATGACCGTGGAAGAGGCGCTTGAATTTTTTTCAGCGATACCAAAAATCCAGCGTAAAATGCAGCTGCTTTACGATGTTGGGCTCGGCTATATCCGCCTGGGTCAGCCGGCAACTACCCTTTCCGGGGGAGAAGCGCAGCGGGTTAAACTGGCAACTGAGCTTTCCAGGCGCAGCAATGGCCGCAGTCTCTATATCCTTGATGAACCGACTACCGGTCTGCACCTGGACGATATCAGTAAACTGCTGGTAATCCTGGAACGCCTGGTTGAAAGTGGCAACACGGTTGTTGTCATTGAACATAACATGGAAGTGCTTAAGCGAGCTGATTACCTGATCGATCTTGGTCCCGAGGGAGGAGACGGCGGAGGCCAGGTAGTTGTAGCAGGCACCCCTGAAGAAGTTGCCCTCTGCACCGAATCTTATACCGGCCAGTGGCTGTCCTCAATATTAAAATAACAGTAACAAATCAACCTGCTTCAGAAAATTGAAGCGAGTGCAGTTTAAATAGGCTGAGCAGTGGTAAATATTATTCATTTTTTGAGGTAAGAACATGCTAGAAGACTTAAAAGAAAAAGTAAGCCGTTTTCCCGACCTGCCCGGGGTTTACCTGATTAAAGATGATCTTGACAGGGTAATCTACGTGGGAAAGGCGGCCTCTCTGCGTAAGAGGGTTCGCTCTTACCTTGCTGAGGCCCCGGCATCATCACCTCGCTTGAAGTCGCTCCAGGCCAGGCTGGCGGATATTGACTACCTTATGACCGATACCGAGGTTGAAGCGTTAATCCTGGAGTGCAGCCTGATCAAGGAATACCGGCCACGTTATAACGTTAACCTGAAAGATGACAAGGATTATCCCTATTTAATAATTACCGGAGAGCTTTATCCCCGCCTTGAACTGATGCG
>SLBE01000016.1 GCA_007126465.1 Syntrophomonadaceae bacterium
GTTATATTTGCTTCATGCGTTACCCCGAGCACCAGGTACAGGAAGAGCTGAAAATGGGCGAAGGTTAAAAAAAATAGAAAGTGAGCTTATAATGCTTATTAAAAGTGCCAGAAAATATTTACTGCTGTTTTTGGCCGCAGCAATTATTGGGGCTGCTTTGTACACGGGTTTTATTATTTGTGACCTGTTCAGGCATATGCAGGCTTTGGCTTTAACTATATCAGACCAGGAAGAAAAGTTTCTGGCAGACAGGGCCGAACAAAATGAAGAAAAACCCACGGATCCTGTTACTTTACTGGTCTACGGTACTGATGCAGAAGTTTGGGAAGAAGACCAGGATCAGGAAGAGAAAGGCAATGCCGATACGATCATCCTGACCAGGCTTCACCCTGAGAGCGGAGATCTTGCCCTGCTCTCAATCCCCCGCGATACCCTCGCTACAATACCGGGACACCACCAAACCAAGATCAATCACTCCCTCTCTTACGGAGGAAGTGAGCTGTTGGTGGAAACCGTTGAAGATTTTACCGGTTGCCCGGTAGATTACTATATAGGTTTTGATTTCCAGGCCTTCATAAATATTATTAATTTGCTGGGGGGTATAGAATTCTACCTGGACCGCGATTTTGTTTTTGCAAACTCTATACTTGAAGCGGGGCAGCAAAAACTTGACGGGGAAGAAGCTTTTGCGGTAATTCAAAGTCGCCGTGATCCCATGGGAGATGTCGACAGGGTCAAAAGGCAGCAGCGCTTTTTAGGAGCAATGATTGAAGAAATCGATGACTTGTCCCTGGAAGAACTATTCTTTTTTGGTGTTGTCGCCTGGGATCAGGTTGATACAAATCTAGACATTATGACAGGAGTTAGCCTGGCAGATGCTTTCATTGACTTTTCCCGGGAAAACCTCGAAATGGAAGTGCTGCCGGGCCGTTTTATCAACATAGACGGCATTACTTACTGGGAAGTTGATCCTGCCCGGAAAGAGGAAATAATTAATGACATGTTTTATGGCGGTGAAGACGGGAGTGTAGAATCTGATGATTAAAGCAAGTCATCTTAAAAAAATCGTCCTCTCCGGGTATATTGCTGTAACTCTCCTGATTGTTGGCGTAACTATTGGTGGCTGGTTGAGCCAGGTCAGCATGGGTTTTCATAAAACACTTTATGACAATGAGTTCTACCGGTGTTCACTGCAGGAAGTGAAACTGGAAGATGAGCTGCGGGTTCTACTTATAGAGTATGTCATAATAGAAAGCGATCGTGCAATATCTTTAGCGTTCTCCAATATTCCTATGGTTGAAAATGCGCTGGCTTCGGCAATAGACGAAGAATGGCTGAAAGGGAAGATAGACAAGAACCTGGATAATGCTGTCGATTTTATATTCGACGACCGTGATACGTTTGTTGTAAAGATCCCTTTAGCAGAAAAGCAGAAAGTATTTGAAGAAGAACTGCGCAGAGAGTGGAAATCCTATCCCGGCTATGCCAGGCTGGGGGAACTCGGGATAGAAGCGCCTGACCCAACCGTGTTTATAGAAAAAATAGACCTTCCAAGCGAAATCACTATTATAGAGCTGGCTGACCTGTCGGAAATTGGTGAAGACGAACAGAAAGCCATTTCCGGCATGCGCAGTGCAAAGCCGGCATTGCAAATAACCCCGTATCTTTTATCCGGTCTGCTGCTATCCTTCTCCCTGGTTGCTTTCGGAGTCATTCAAGGTTTGAAATTATTCGGATCGGGCCTGTTCCTGTCAGGTTTAAGCTTATACCTGTCCTGGCAGCATATGGGAAATATCATAATAAGTTATGTAACGGAGATTTTGGAAGCACATGGGCTGTCACTTCTGGCCGACCCTGGAATCACTGCAAACTTATATAACTGCTTAAAGTCAAGCTTTATAGACATCCATGTGATATTTAGCGGCCTTGGCTTAATATTGATCGTTATGGCTTATTTAGCTCAACTCTTTATGGTAATAAATAAAAAGGTTTAATACAGCTTTCGAGTAACTTTATTTATGATATTGGAGCCGCATTAACCCCGATTTTTCTCCACAGCTTCACTGTTAAAGAAAACCCGGTGATGGGGGCCGGCGCTGCGCAGGCGGGGGTTTAGGATTTCCTCTAAGGTGTAACCGGTGAAGGCAAAGGCGAGGACGGTAAAAGTGATCAGCAGTCCCGGAGGCAGAACCCACCAGACCCAGGCCCCGGTTAAAAATGCTCCCCTGGTTTGTGCGTAGTAAAGAACAGTTCCCCAGCTTTTTGCCGTGGGATCGCCCAGCCCAAGGAAAGCCAGGGAAGATTCGATCAAAATTACTGTTGAAACAGCCCGGATAAACTGGGCCAGGGCAATCGGCATTACCCCGGGCAGAATATGGCGGATCATGATCTTGAAATCTGTTCCACCCAGTGAGCGGGCTGCCTGGACATAACCCAGTTCCCGTATGCTTAATACCTGTGAGCGGATTACCCTAGCCGGGCCGGCCCAGGTTAGGATGCCGATTACAATGATGATATTAGTAAGCTGAGGCCCCAGGTAGGCAGCCAGCAGGATCATCAGCGGTAAAAAGGGGATGACCAGCACCACATCAACAAAACGCATCAGGATAGTATCAAGCCAGCGCCGGTAATACCCGCTTAATATGCCGATTGCAGTTCCCAGGGTTATGGCAATGGCAGCGGCAATTATGCCGATTGAAAGGGATATACGAGTGCCCCAGATCATTTCGCTTAATATATCCTGGCCGATATCGTTGGTTCCGAGCAGGTGACTGGCAGATGGGTGCTGAAAAGGCTGAGCAACCCTTTCGTAGGGATCAAAAGGTGCGAGCCAGGGGGCAAAGATGGCGGTAAATACAATTAAAGCCAGTAGGATGATACCGATCCGGCCGGTTCTATTTTTCATAATAGCTTTTAACATGCCTTTGGGAGACAACGATCACTGCCTCCCTTCAGTCCTGACCCGTGGATCGGCCAGGGGGTAAAGTAAATCAGCCACGAAGTTGGCTATTATAACGCAAACAGTAACAACCATAAAGGTAGCCTGCAGCACCGGGTAGTCACGCTGTATAACAGCTTCAAACATTAACCTGCCCAGGCCGGGCCAGGCAAAGACTGTTTCAATTACCGTGGTCCCGCTGACCACGTAGCCCAGGCTGAGCATAAAGACAGTAATTCCCGGCAGCATGGCGTTACGCAGGACGTGACGGAATATAATCAGCCTTTCAGGCAGCCCCTTGGCCCGGGCTACGGTAATATACTGTTCACCCAAAGTTTCCAGGGTAGAGTAACGGATAATCAGGAACAGCCCGGCAATGGTGACCAGGGTTAAGGTTAAAAGCGGCAGGGCCAGGTGATGAAGCACATCAGCCACTGCCGCCCAGCCGGTATAGTCTGCAAAAGGCGTTCTTGCCCCGAATACCGGAAACCAGCGCAGCCTGGCTCCGAACAGCGCGACCAGGATCATTCCCAGCCAGAATGAAGGCATCGAATCGAGAAAGATAAACAGCGACATTGAGCCGACGTCGCTGAAACGGCCCCGCCGCCAGGCGGCCAGGGTGCCGAAGATAACCCCGATGATGCTGGAAAGGACCAGGGCCGACCCGGTTAAAAGCAGGGTCCAGGGCAATCTTTCCCAGATGATCGTGCTAACCGGCCGGTTTTGGCGGTATGAATAACCAAGATCGCCCTGCCCAAGCTGTCCCAGGTAGATAATAAACTGCTGGTGGACAGGTTGATCAAGAGCATGTCTGCTCATTACTTCCTGCCGTTCTTCCGTGGTTAACCGGCCAACGTCCTCACCGGCCAGCAGTTCCAGGGGAGAGCCGGGCATTAACCGGGGCAGAGAAAAATTAATGACCAGGGTAATGAGCAGGACAAGGCCGTATTGTAGTAATTTATGTCCCCAGAATCGGAGCATCAATTTCACCTTTCAATTAAAAAGTTACGGCATATTGACAAAAGAAAGCTTGTTCAAAACACCCTGTCCGTTCTGGTAAGTCCAGTTGTCGTAAGTATCCGGACGGTAAGCGTAAATGCCGTCGGGATAGTAAAGGGTGACGAAAGGCACTGTATCGGCGAGGATTACCTGGAGCTGGTTAAAAATATCTTGCTGCCGCCCCGGGTCAACTGTAACCGAGATCTCTTCTGTCAGGGTGTCAACATTATTGTTGGTATAGGCTCCTATGTTCAACGTGCCGCGGTCTTCCAGGTCGGAATGAAATAAGCCACCCAGGCGTTCCGGGTCGATCATTATCGGGGCCGACCAGCCCCAGATGGATAGATCGTAGTCACGCCCCTGACTGGTGTCGAATTCCGGCCAGACCAGGTCGTCCAGGGTAGCTGAATCAAGAGCTTGCACACTGACATTAATTCCTACTGCATTAAGATTTACAGCAATCATTTCTGCAGTGCGCACCCGCAGTGGGTCATTGGAACGGGTCAGCAGTTCAAATTCGTGGTCGCCGTAGGTATCTATAAAACCTGCTTCCTCCAGCAGGGTGACTGCCTCATTGGGGTCATAAATATGTTCAACGTCAGGGTTATAATGTGGCAGATCAGGATGAATGTAACCGGGGCTGCCGGCAGTTCCGTAGCCTAGCATAACGGTATCAACCAGGTCATCAATATCAATAGCCCTTGATATGGCTTTGCGGACCAGGGGATCATTAAAAGGTTCACGTTCATTGTTAATCTGCAGCAGGCTGCTGGTAAAACCTGGCCCGGTTATAATGTCCGTTTCACCTTCTCCGGCAAAATCTCCAACCAGCTCAGGCTGCATGCTGCGCGAGGCAATATCAATGTCACCCACACGCAGGGCGGTAAAAGTGGCAGTCTGGTCTTCAATGATGACCATCCCGATTTCTTCAACTGCCGGTTTGCCAAGGAAGTAGTCAGCATTTGCATGCAGTCTGTAAGTTTGGTCGGGCACATATTCAGTGATCTGGTAAGGCCCGCTGCCGGTGTGGTCCGTAAAACTATCCGGGTCGGAAACATCCTGCCAGATATGTTCCGGGATGATCGGCACATCACTTAAAGGATTGGTCAGGAAAGCAGGAACCGGTTCACTCAAAAGGATACTAAAATTAAGTTCATCTTCGATTACAATTTCTTCAATGGCTGAGACTGCATTTGTCCAGCGGCTGTGACTGTGTTCCCCGTAGTAATCGAAGCTAAACTTAATGTCTCCAGCCGTCAGGGGTGCTCCATCATGCCAGGTGATGCCATCGTGCAGGGTGAAATTCCAGTTAATGCCTTCCGAGTCAACTTCGTGATCGGTAACAAGCCAGGGCTGTGGCACATTGTTTTCGTCAAGCTGGAATACTGTATCATAAATCAGCAGCAGCAGGTTGTGTCCCGGGTAGCCTGTAACATAGGTGTAAGGGTTTAGAGATCCTTCGTCTCTCGGGATAGCCATGCGCAGGCTGACTGCTTCCACACCATTTCCCGGTTCATCTTCAACTTCATCAGCCGGCTCTGCTGCCGGGGGGTCTTCGGTCGGAGAACAGGCTGATGCAAAGATAAGCAGCAGGACCAGGCATAGATAAAATAATCTTTTCGTCATTGTAATTCCTCCTATGCAGTTGTGCTATGTTAAAATAAGTACTCTAATTCAAACCTATCGGCTTTGCGGTAAGGTTCGGCCAGTGCGCCGCCGCATTCGACAATCTCCATTCCGTATGTAGCCAGTAATAAAATCTTGTTTACTTCCAATAGTTATAACCTCCTCAAAGTATAATATTTTATAATAGGTGGCATGCAGCATAGTGCTGCTCCTCAATTTTTTTATAGACCGGGTTTTCAATCCGGCACCTTTCTTCCGCAAGGGGACAGCGTGGGTGAAAGCGGCAGCCCGGCGGGGGCTTTGACGAATCAGGCGGTTCTCCCCGCACAGCAGGTCTGAGCAGTGCCCCGGCCCGGTGCGGATCGGGCATTGGAACAGCTTCAATTAAGGCCCTGGTGTAAGGGTGGGCGGCTGCTTTTTCCAGGCCTGCAGCAGGTAATACTTCCACAATTTGCCCCAGGTACATTACGGCGACCCTGGTAGCGATAGTACTGACTGCAGCCAGGTCGTGGGAGATAAAGAGGTAAGAAAGCTGCAATTTTTGCTGTAAGCTTTGCAGCAGTTTTAAAACCTGGGCCCTGATTGATACATCCAGGCTGGAGACAGGTTCGTCGCATACAAGCAGGGCCGGTTCCAGGGCCAGGGCCCTGGCAATATTAACCCGCTGTCGCTGTCCGCCGCTTAATTCATGCGGATACTTTTCTGCATCACTTTTATCCAGTCCAACCAAGTCTAAAAGTTCATCGCACTTATTTTGTCTTAAAGATTTCTCCATCCCGAAATTAAGCATCGGTTCTTCAATAATCGGCCTGGTTTTCCAGCGGGGATTCAGTGAAGAAGATGTATCCTGAAATATTACCTGGAAATTACGGCGCAGAAGGCGCAAACTGCCACCCTTAATACTGCTGATTTCTTTTCCGCGGAAGTATATTTCCCCGTTTGATTTTTCCTCAAGCCTGGCTATTAAACGGCCCAGGGTGCTTTTCCCACAACCGCTTTCTCCGACCAGGCCTAAAACCTCACCCTTATCTATTGTAAGGGAGACTCCGTCGACGGCATGGACAGCCGGCCTTGATTTGTTGGACAGGGATTTGCGCCTGGTATAATGCTTGACCAGGTTATTAACCTCTAGTAAACTCACTGGCTGGAGACCCCCGGAAGTTCAACTTTATGAGCTGTCAGGCAGGCTGAAAAATGGCCCGGAGATACTTCTTCCAAAGAAGGCATATAATCATAACAGCTACTCAAAGTTTCCGGACAGCGCTTTAGAAACGGACAGCCTGCTGGGAGATTGAACAATGAAGGTGGTTGTCCTTCAATGGGAGTAAGATCGTTTTGGCCCAGGCGGGGAATTGAGCGCAGCAGGGCCCTGGTATAGGGGTGAGCGGGATGATCAAAAAGCTTTCTTACCGGTGCTGTTTCTATAATCGAGCCGGCGTACATTACGGCTACCTTATCTGCCATCTGGGCTACTACTCCCATATCGTGAGTTATCAGCAATAGTGACATATTCATTTTTCGCTGCAGACGCTTTAATTCAGCCAGGATTTGGGTTTGCACAGTAGTATCCAGGGCTGTAGTCGGTTCATCTACGATTAGAACTTCCGGTTCAAGCAGCAGGGCCATGGCCAGCATAACCCGCTGGCACATTCCCCCGGATAGTTCGAAGGAGTAACTGCGCATAATACGTTCCGGATCGGGCAGTCCGATTCGATCCAGCTGTAAAAGTGCCTGCCTCTTGGCTTCTTTTCTGTTTGTTTTTCTGTGAGCCTGGATAGTTTCAACCATTTGCAAGCCAATATTTAAGACCGGGTTTAGTGAAGAGAGGGGGTCCTGAAAAACCATGGCAATATCCCGGCCTCTTAACTTCTCCAGTTTGCTTGCTTCAAGGTGCAGCAAGTTGGTGCTGCCCAGGCGGATTTCTCCCCTAACAATTTCACCAGGCGGTTCGATCAGGCCAAGAATGGAGCGGGCGGTAACACTTTTTCCGCAGCCGCTTTCTCCGACCAGTCCCAGGGTTTCGCCCCTGTTAATTGTAAAATTGACGCTATTGGCTGCCCTGACAGTGCCATTTTCTGTATAGAACCAGGTTGATAAATTATTTACTGTCAAAGCCGGTTTTTCACTTGCTATATAGCCAGTCATAGCACTAAACCTCCCGAGCGTGCTAAATCGTGCCACAAATAATTAGATTGGTGCTATTTAGTTTCGGTACGTCTGCTGATTCTCCTGCTTATATTTTAAATTTGTTATCTTCATAAAATCTGCAACTTATCTTCACAGGATCTTCATATTTATCTTGTATATTGTATATAGACTTAATAGTAAAGGGAGGAATTAAGAATGACAAAAAAAATACTTGCAGTTTTACTGGTTACAGGTTTTCTAGTAACAATGCTGATTTCCTCAGCAGTTTTTGCCCAGGAAGCAGACCCGACCCTGGAGGCGCTTTATGAGCAGGTTTACGAGCTTAGACGTCAGATTGTTGAAAGAAGGGTTGAGCTTGGACAGCTATCGGAAGATGATGGTACCAGGATGTTAGAAAGAATGCAAGAACGATTCGAATATAACTCTGAAGAAGGTTTCGGCCGTGCAGCCGGTGCCGGAGGCATGGGCAGGTATGGTGATGAAAGCAGAGGTTTCGGTCACTGCTGGAACAATTAAACACGTTATCACTGCTTTGCTTTTAAACTAACTACCGGAACGTGAAGAAAAGGCCGCCATATTGGGCGGCCTTTATTTTTCCCATCGAATTGGTTAGAATTAAGTAAGAGATCAGCGGGAGAGAAAAATATGGCTAAAACAAAAATATTAGCAGTTGATGATGAGCGTAATATCACGACAATTTTAAAGGCCTACCTTGAGCGGGAAGGGTATGAAGTAATTACCGCCCATACAGGACAGGAAGCGCTGCAATTAGCTCAAAATGAAGCTCCTGATCTGATCATTCTTGACCTGATGCTGCCCGGATTGAGCGGAGAGGAAGTCATGAAGCAGCTTCGCCGTGACGGTTCAGGAGTTCCGGTGATCATGCTTACGGCTAAAACAAATCTTGAAGATAAGCTGTACGGGCTTTCCATTGGCGCTGATGATTATATTGTAAAACCCTTTAGCAGCCAGGAAGTAGTGGCCAGGGTTAAAACCATCCTGCGTCGCAGTGAGCCCGAAAAAGTTCCTCTTACTGATTTGCTCACTCTTGCCGGTGGCAGGCTTGAAATAGATATGATGGCTCATACTGTTACCTGGCAGAAGCAGCATATTGATTTAACGCCGACGGAATTCAACCTCTTACTGCATCTGGCCCGCCACCCGGGACGCGTTTATACCCGTAACCATCTGGCAGAAGCTTTATTTGGTTATAACAGTTTTACAGAAGAACGAACCATAGATGCCCATATAAAGAATCTCCGCAATAAAATACAGGTAAAAGGGGCACCGAACCTGATTAAAACTATTTATGGAGTGGGGTATAAGTATGAAGAAGCTTGAACAGCTTAGAATCATGCCCCTGTGGATGCGCCTTGTTATGTACTTCTTACTTCTTTCATTAATAATTCTCCTGCTATTTCAGGGAGTTTTCCATTATTCCCTCGACAGGCATATGGAAGAATATATCAGGGAACGGGAAGAAGCTATCAATAAGCAGATCGTTAACTCACTGCGCGAATTTTATGCGATTAACGGCAGCTGGGACGGTATCCATATGCCGCTGCTCCATGCGGCTCTCAGCACCAACACCCGCCTTTTGCTCTATGATGACACTGGCCGCCTGATTGGCGATACCGGCCAGCAGGGCCGCCGGCACATGATGATGGTCCGCGAACAGCAGCCTGAGCTGTCAGATGTGAGTACTTACCGGTATGTTATGGGCTACAATGATACCTTAATAGGAGAGCTGGTAATTGCACATCCCATGACAGCGGAAACAAGTGCTTTGCTTGAACAGGACCAGTACTTTCGCCGTGCCATTACAGGTTCTCTCGTCTGGACGGGTTTAATAGCGATATCTGCTGCCCTGGCTCTGGGAATTATCTTTTCCCGCCGCTTATCGAAACCACTGGAAGATATTGCCCGGGGGGCCTCGCGCATTACCCGCGGTGATTACAACCTTGAGCTGCCCAGGTATGAAGGTAAAGAAATTGACGATTTAGCCGGTAGCTTCAACCGGTTGGCTGCCCACCTCCATGAACTGGAAAAATTGCGGAAGCGTTCCGTAGCTGACATTGCCCATGAACTGCGCACCCCGCTTACAACCCTGCGCGGATACATTGAAGCGATAGATGACGGGGTTATGCCGGCTGATCCGAAGACAATGGAAATTTTATTACAGGAAATAATGCACCTGAACCGGATTGCCTCCGACCTCGATGAGCTGGCCCGGGCGGAAGGTGCTAATCGTGATCAGATGAAACGGGAGCCTATAAAACTGGGCCAGTTTTTACATAATAAGGTATCTTCATTTGAGCCGCTTTACAGTAAGAAGAATCTTGCTCTGCAGTTGAACATAACAGAGCAGGAGATTATAACGGAGCAGGATCCTGCCGCCCTGGGTAAAATCATCAGCAACTTGCTCGATAATGCCTACCGTTACAGTGATCCCGGCGGTAGTGTCGCAGTTAATCTGTATGAAAATCCCACAGTGGAAACTAATGCAGTGGCACCCCTGGGTCAGAAAACCCCTGCTCCGGGTGAGTTGCAGGCTCAATTAAGAGAGATGGTTCTCATTGAAGTTGCGGATAGCGGGATTGGTATAAATGAAGATAACCTGCCTTACATTTTTGAACGGTTTTACCGGGCTGACCCTTCTCGTGAAAAGGAGCAGAGTCAGGCTGGCTCGGGTATCGGACTGGCCCTGGTTAAAGAACTGGTCCGTGCTTCAGGGGGGGTAATTCTGGTCAGCAGCAAGCCAGGTAAGGGCACAACATTCTACCTTTACTTTCCCAGGGCAGAGTAGCTTTTTAATAAAAATATTTATTTATAAACACAGAGTCTTATCAGAATCATCGCCCGGGCATGATGATTTTGATCAGCCTGGTCAACTAACTGTTACTCAGTAGTGTTTTTAACTCTGCCGGGATGGGAGTACTCTTTTCAGTATCCATATCAATAAAAACTACGGTAACCGTAGCCTTACTAACCTCTTGCCCTGAATCTTTCTTAAAGATATCCTGGCGCATTTTAAAACTGGTATTTCCCACCTCAGCCGGCTCTGTTTTAATGACTAAAATTTCTCCCATGTAGCAGGCACTTAAGTAGTCAATATTGATATTGGCGATAACGGTGCCAATGTTCTTTTCAAGCATCATTTCAAAAGTCAAACCTGCTTGTGTATACCAGTCTTCCCTGCCCCACTGCATGTAATCCAGGTACTTAGTATTGTTCACATGGCCGAGAAAATCAATTTCTGTTGAACGGACTGGAATCTCCAAAGTTGTTTTCATAAGTAGGCTCCTTTACTTTAGGCTCACCCCATATCATATCAAAGTTTTTTTGGATGTGACAGTTTGTTTGCAGGTCGGAAATAATATACGTAAATGCAATATTAAATGCCTTGTAATTTATGGTAAATGTATAATGTCGTGATATCTCTGTTTTTTTATGCTCTTTTCCTTTAAAAAGCAAACAAATTATTGGTAGTCGAGGCTGTGGGGTTGAAATTTCTAAACCTGCATTTTGGCAGGTTACATTCAGCCGTGGCAGCCCTTATGCCGCCAGGATGCATTAAACAAGCCCGGCAGATTCTACCCTTAACAATAAAGTGCATCTCATGTTAAAATTAGGGTGTAAGGTTAATCAAGGAGGGTTTTTTATGACTGAAGAAAGATTATCAAACCTTGCAAAAGTTATCGAGGTAGTCGGAGTATCATCAGATAGTTGGGAAGATGCAGTGAAAAATGCAGTTGAGAAGGCTTCTGAGACCTTAGATAACATTACGGGAGTAGAGGTTGTCAATTATAACGGAATTGTACAAGATGGCAAGGTAACAACATTTAAAGCTGTTGTGAAAATTGCTTTCGGTCTGACTAATCGTTAAAACTAAATAACCACCATGCCCGTCAATTAAGCGTCGGGCAGAAATTTTTATGATGAACAATGAATCTTAGGTCCGGAGGCTTTTCAGCTTCCGGACTATTCTTTAGGTAGATAGGTGGAATAGACTATGGATAAAGGGAGTTTTTTAAAATAAAATTTCCGGTCGTAGTAAGACATTTCCACGGCTGGTATGAAAACTTTAAAAGGAGGGTTTTTTTATGGTCAGGATTCTTGAAACAATAGATAAGTCGGTACTTGAAGTGGAAATTGAAGGCGAGTTGACCAAGGATGATTATGACCGCCTGGAAAAAGCTATTGAAAGCAGGTTGAGTGAATCAGGAAAGGTAAACATGCTTTGCAGGATCATAGAATTTTCAGGTATAACTGCTGAGGCGATTCTTTCTGATTTTAAGCTGCTTGCAAAGTATTATGACAAAATAGAAAAGATGGCTATTGTCAGCACGAAGCAGTGGGCTGAATGGGTAGCAAAAC
>SLBE01000056.1 GCA_007126465.1 Syntrophomonadaceae bacterium
ATTCCATGGCGGCCCGGTCAGTTTTTCTTAAGTCTTCCGGATCACCGCTCAGGCAGACCCAGCGAAAGGGGCCGTAACCGAAGTCAAAAAGTTCCGGCCCCATAATATCTTCAACGTAAGAGGGGAAAATAAAACCGTCCTTGGCATCTACCCCGTTGGCGGAAACCTCTCTTACCCCGGCGTCAAATACTGCTTTTAAAAATGAGTTACCATAATCAAAAAAATATGTGCCCCTTTCAGTCAGGGTTCGTATCAGTTCAAAGTGCTTGCGCAAAGACTGATCAACCTTCATTTTAAACTCCTGCCTGTTGCTCTGTAGAAGTTCTGTCCGCTGCTCGAAAGTTAAGCCCTGCGGACAGTAACCTCCATCATAGGCAGCATGACAGGAAGTTTGATCAGAAAGCAGGTCGATGGGCAGATCATGCTCAACTGCATAAGCCAGCAGATCAACCACGTTACCATGAAAAGCAATAGAGAGCGCTTCGCCGGCCTCTTTTGCTGCAAAGGCTTTCTTAAAGGCTTCTTCCCGGTCGGAAGTAACCACACCAACCCAGCCCTGGTCATGACGGGTTTTAATCCTGGAAGGATCAACTTCAGCTACTATCCCGACACCGCCGGCGATTTCAATCGCTTTCGGCTGGGCTCCGCTCATTCCACCCAGGCCGGAAGTAACAAAAAGAGTGCCGGTTAAATCTTCATCATCTTTAATCCCCAGCTTTTGCCGGCCGGCATTAAGAATGGTATTAAAAGTACCATGGACGATCCCCTGCGGGCCGATATACATCCACCCGCCGGCAGTCATCTGGCCGTAATTAGCAACGCCCATCTGTTCAGCTACGTTCCAGTCTTCCGGGTTATCATACATACCAACCATCAGGGAGTTGGTGATTATAACCCTGGGAGCATCAGGCTTGGAACGGAAAAGGCCAACCGGGTGCCCTGACTCAACTACCAGGGTTTGCTGGTCGGTCATAACTTCCAGGTACTTTTTTAACAGGCGGTACTGCATCCAGTTCTGGCAGACTTTGCCCGTTTCACCGTAAGTAACAAGTTCGTAGGGATAAAGGGCCACATCAAAGTCAAGGTTATTATCGATCATCACCTGGAATGCTTTGCCTTCCAGGCAGTTCCCCTTATATTGGTCAACAGGTTTGGCCTTAATATTACCCGGGGGCCTGAAGCGGTAACCGTAAATTCGTCCCCTGGTGGTCAGCTCTTCTAAGAATTCAGGAGCCAGCTGCCTGTGATATTCTTCCGGAACATAGCGCAGGGCATTCTTAAGGGCTACTTCAGTTTGCTGCTTACTCAAGGTAAAGTCCCTGGCCGGTGCTCTTCTTACTCCCTCGATAAACTCCGGCATTTCGTAAAGTTCGTGGTCAAGCTTCACTTTCATTGCTAACTCAATCTCGCTGTTTCTATGCATTCTTCGACACTCCCTTGTAACTATAAAATAACCAGTATTATTCAACCAGGCAGTAGTGTTAGCCCCTTTTTTATTTCTATCTGGCAAAAGCCTTTACCTTTAACCGAAAAAAATAATATTTTAGTAATTGATCAGCCCGCTTAAGAAAACTACGCTCGCTGATCGCTTTAGTTTTCTTAAGCAGGCAGGGCAGCACTCTTTCATATTATAATTAATTTTATCACAGAGCAGTGAGGCTTTGGTAGAGCAAGCACCGGTAAATAATCACGAGTTTGCACGCTCAAGCCTACCGTCTTGTTATCAAAAAGTGTATAATATGAAAAATATTATTATGGAGGAGCCATGTGGGAATCAAAGCTTTTTAAAACGGGAATCGGAATACTACTATTCTTCCTGATTATTTGGGTTGGCAGTCAAATTACATTTATTTTCTATCCCCTGATTGTCGCGATTGAAGCACTATTCTTTTCTTTCTTCATTGCCGGTGCTCTTTTTTACCTGGGTGTACCCCTGGTCGACTGGCTTAACAACCACAGGGTACCCCGTCCGGCAGCTATTGCCATCTTCTTCCTTGTTTTTATCGGCCTGATTACATTGCTGTTTTTTGCCATCGGTCCGATCCTGCAGCAGGAATTCACTAAACTGGCTGAAAGCATACCGGAGAAAATATCCGAAGGTCGCGCGCTGCTCGAAACCCTTGAAGAGAGCGCAATATTTACCCAGCTGATTGATATGGATGCTCTTGATTTTGATAATTTAACCAACCAGGCAGCCAATGCCGTTTCAAGGGCGATCACCCAGATTGCTACCAGTGTTACAACTATAATTGACTTCACTGCAAACCTGTTTGTAACCATTATCATCATTCCTTTTTTAGTTTATTACATGCTGAAGGAAAAAGGAAAAGGATTGATTGAAGATGCAATAACCCGTGTCGCACCACAGGAATACAGCGATGATATTGAAAGCGCCCTTACAGAAATGAACCGCCTGCTTGGCTCATACGTGCAGGGACTGGCTGTTGTTTGCCTCTGTGTAGGAATCCTGGCTTATATCGGTTTCCTGATCATTGGACTTGAGTATGCTTTGATTCTTTCCATATTTATCATGATCACCAATGTTGTTCCTTTCCTGGGACCCTTTATCGGGGCAATCCCTGCAGTTATAATTGGACTGCTTGAATCCCCGCTGATGATGCTGCTGGTCATTATCGTTATTGTAATCGTGCAGCAAATGGAAAGCCTTCTTGTTTCGCCCCAGGTGATGGGCCGTCGCCTGGCTTTGAACCCACTGGCCATTATTTTGATAGTCCTTGTAGCCGGCAGGCTTGGTGGGCTGTTAGGAATTATCTTAGCCATTCCCACTTTTACTGTCTTAAAAATAATTATTGCTCATATCTATGAACGGGTTAAAGTGAAACGGGAGCAGCAAAGCGAAGTATAGGAGGGTAATGCATGAGTTTGCGTGACAATAGAAAGATGCCGGAGCAAGGATTGACCAGGGAACAGCTTGTCTCCGAGATAAATGAAGCTCACTCACATGATGTAAGCTGGAAAAATGGCAGGTCATTTGGCCTGGTTTACTATGCCGGGGATGATGTTGATGAAGTTATCAGGGAAGCAGTCAGCCTTTTTTCACATAGCAATGCTCTCGACCCAAAAGCTTTTCACAGCTTGAAGAAGTTTGAAAATGAAGTGATTGCCAGCACTGCCGCCCTACTAAATGCTGAAAGCGAAGCCGTCGGAACTATGACTTCCGGTGGTTCCGAAAGTTTGTTGATGGGAGTCAAGTCGGCACGAGATGAAGCTAAAT
>SLBE01000002.1 GCA_007126465.1 Syntrophomonadaceae bacterium
CCGGGGCTCTGACCGGCTCTCCGGGCCATCCTGACAGCAGTGGGCAGCATCAGGCCGACAGCGCCGACATTGTTCATGATTGTTGATAAAAGGGCACTGACCGAAGAAAGGCTGATAACCTGCCCCCGCATACTGTGAACTCTACTGGCCAGAACTTGTCCCAGCCCCTGCAGCAGCCCTGAATTGATCAGACCCCGGCTGATAAAAAAGACGGTAATAATCGTGGCCAGGGCCGGATGCCCGAATCCGGAAAACACTATGTCCGGAGGAGCGATTCCGGCCAGCCCCAGTGTAAGCAGGCCGGTAATGGCGATTATATCAATTCTAAATCGCCCCGAAGCGATGGCCGCCAGGACTGCAATCAGAACTGTCCAGGAAAAGATCTGCTCTACTTCCAAAGTTCCACCCCTTTTAGTAGCAGCTCTTATTATTATAAGGCAAAATAATGAATATATAAAGAAAATATGAGCATTGATTCTTTGCTCACCTGGGAAAGCATTAATATTTTCCCTGGAAGTTATGTCAAACATCAGTTTCGTATTGATCGTAACAAGATAAATAAGATATAATTAGTCATATTAGTAGTGAATGTGTTTTGAGTTTGAACTCACATGAAAGTTGGTTGAATTTCCATGCAGCTTACCAGGCAAACCGAATATGCAGTAAGGACCCTGATTGAACTGGTCAATTCACCACCGGGAGCTATGATGAACAGCAGAACAATTGCAGAAAAGCAGAACATGCCGGAAAAATTTCTCAACAAAACTATCCAAATACTCGTCCGGGCGGGGATGGTTGAAACCAGGCGCGGCATGCAGGGTGGTATCCGCCTGGCTGTATCGCCGGATTCTGTAACCATAGCTGATGTGTTAAAGGCCATTGAAGGAAAGTTAGCCATAAATCCATGTCTTGAAGGTGACCGATACTGCGAAAATCAAGGGGCATGCCCGGTGCGAAGAGTGTTACAGCGGACCCAGGAAGCAATCCTGGCCGAGTTAAGCAGAGAAACTCTTGCCGATCTGGCGAAAGGAGAGGTATTTTGTAGTTAATTACCTGTGAAATTAAGTCTGCTCGAAGAGTTGAATCGTTAAGTATCAAACAGGAGGGATTTACATGTTTTGTATCCAGTGTGAACAGACGGCGAAAGGACAGGGATGTACGGTAAGAGGGGTTTGCGGAAAAAGCCACGAGGTGGCTACCCTGCAGGACCTGCTGGGCCATGCCCTCAAGGGATTGGGCCTGGTTGCCCATGAAGCGCGCAGAGTGGGAGTAATCGATGAAGAGGTAAATCGTTTTACCGCCGAAGCGCTTTTTTCAACCCTGACCAACGTTAACTTTGATGAAGATCGTTTTGTAGAATATATTAATGAAGCTGTGGAATTAAGGGAATCATTAAAGAAGAAAGTGAAAGAAGCTGGAGGTAATGGCGAGTTTGCATTAGATGTTGCCCAGCTGCAACCGGCCGGGGATTTGGAAGCTTTGGTTAAACAGGGTGAAGAACTGGGTCAGCCCTGGAGCAAGGAGGCCGAAGAAGATATAGTTTCCCTGCAGCAGACCCTGTATTTCGGGATAAAGGGAGTTTCAGCCTACACCCATCATGCAGCGATTCTCGGACGGGAAGATGATGCTATTTACGCTTTTCTGCATGAGGCCCTGGCTGCGCTTAGCTTATCTGAGCTTTCATTGGAAGATTGGCTGGCCCTTGTCCTGAAGGCAGGTGAAATCAACCTGAAGGTTATGGAGCTGCTTGATGCCGCCAATACCAGCGTTTACGGGCATCCGGTACCGACTGAGGTGCCTCTCGGGCACAGGAAAAACAAGTGTATCCTGGTCTCAGGCCACGACCTGTACGACCTGAAAAATATTCTGGAACAGACCGAAGGCAAGGGAATTGATGTTTACACCCACGGAGAAATGCTGCCTGCGCATGGTTATCCCGAGCTGAAAAAGCATGATCATCTTTACGGTAACTTCGGCACAGCCTGGCAGCGGCAGCAAAAAGAATTCCCAGAATTTCCGGGACCGATTGTTATGACCACTAACTGTCTTCGCGAGCCGAAAGAACCTTACTTTGAAAACATCTATACACGCGAGGTCGTCGGCTGGCCGGGAGCGAACCATATTAAAGGTGATGATTACAGCGAGGTTATCGATAAGGCCCTATCCATGCCCGGTTTTACCGAGGATGAAGATAAGGGATCGGTAACTGTAGGCTTTGCTCACAATGCGGTTATGGGCGTTGCCGATAAGGTTGTCGATGCAGTTAAGGCCGGGGCGGTTAAGCATATCTACCTGGTAGGAGGCTGTGACGGGGCGAAAGCAGGCCGCAATTACTATAGCGAATTTGTTGAAAAAACACCGGAGGACACCCTGGTCCTGACCCTGGCCTGTGGTAAATACCGTTTTTATGACCAGGAGCTTGGCGATATCGGCGGTATCCCCCGGCTGCTCGACATGGGCCAGTGCAATGATGCCTATTCGGCAATCAGAGTAGCAGCGGCGCTGGCGGAGGCTTTTGACACCGATGTAAATGGTCTGCCTCTTTCCCTTATTATCTCGTGGTATGAGCAGAAGGCTGTGGCTATATTACTGACCCTGCTGCACCTGGGGCTTAAAGATATTCGCCTCGGGCCCACCCTGCCTGCATTTATCACACCCAACGTTTTAAATGTGCTGGTAGAAAAGTTCGATATTAAGCCGATCACCAGTGCAGAAGAAGACCTGGCCGCTACTTTAAAATAATCAGCGGAAAAATAACATGTGCGCCGGGGTTTCAAACTCCCGGCGCCTATTGTAATATTCTATGTCTGTAGTCCAGGGACCATCTTAAAAAACTTAGAAAATATAGACAGGGGTGTTAGCCAGATGCAACTAGAAGGCAACTGCCAGACAACAGCAATGGGAATAATGCCGCACACAGATGTTGACAGGGCCCTGGATTTGGCCCTGTCCCTGGACATTCCCTTTTGGCCCCAGCTGCCAAAGGTTAACTTTTTTGAAGATATGTACGCCCAGGTTTCGCAGCATTTCCCCGGGATCATCCTCGATACTGAAAAAAGGATAGTCAGCTTTTCGATTGACAAGTTTTATGAAGATTTCGAGGAGTTCATGCCTCACTGGGAAGAAGAAGAGTTCTTCCGCCTTACCCCGGACTTTTCAGTTGTGTTCCACCGTTTCCTGGAGCGCGATCTTTCCGGC
>SLBE01000073.1 GCA_007126465.1 Syntrophomonadaceae bacterium
AAGACCTGGGTAATAATCATCCCGATTTCAAAGTGCATAACCTGGACAAAGGATCCGATTAAAATTAACAGGACAAATATACCCAGGTAGAGGCGCATCGCTGCTCTTAGATCAGGCATAGCTGAAGGTTTACGGCTCAGTTCATGATCGGGCAAATCTTGACCTGGGTGGTGAGACTCACTTCCCTGCTTGTTATTATCCACTTTTTTATCACTCCAGTAATCTATTTTCTAAAACCTGGCTGCGATCAAAACCGTCAAATTGCAGGTAAAATTCTGCTGCATCAACCAGGGCATCGAGCGGGGTTAGCCCTACTATTTCACTGCTGATTACCGCGACACCATAACGGGCCGCTTCTCTTTTTACTATTTCAAAAATCCGATGCAGGGGCACTTTTTTGAAATCGCACACATTGATGGTAACCTGGGCTTTGCCCGTTTCCTCGATCATAATACCCAGGCCCTTAACAGATGGAAAACCACCGCTGCTGCCTCTTATTTCCCGGGCAATATTCTTGGCTATATCAACGTTACCTGTATCCAGGTTTATATTGTAAGCAATAAGTGGCGGCCGGGCTCCCACAGCAGTAACTCCTGCCCTGCGGTTCACTTCAGCCGGGCCAAAATCCGGCTTGCGCTCCGGTTCTTTAATTGCTTCAATTAGACCTTCATACTGGCCGCGGCGCACATCTGATAAATTTTTTCGACTTGGACTGGTAGCCGCTTCTTCATAGAGGTATACCGGGATATTCAGCTCTTCAGCCAGCTTTTCACCAAGCCGGTTGGCCAGCTCAATACAGTCCTCCATGGTTACGCCCTTAACAGGAATAAACGGTATTACATCGGTGGCTCCCATACGTGGGTGCCCGCCGCTATGTTCAGCCATATCGATCCTTTCTGCTGCCGTTTTGGCTGCCTTAAAAGCGGCCTCAACTACCCCATCGGGATCACCGATAAAGGTAACTACCGAGCGGTTGTGGCTTTCATCATAAGAGTAATCAAGCAGGGTTACACCTTTAACATTTTTTATTGAACCAACTATTTCCTCAATTACTTCCACCCTGCGCCCTTCGCTGAAGTTGGGGACGCACTGTACTATCTTGGTCACTTTTGCATTACACCTCCACTACCAGTTGTCCATTTTTTATCACTTTACTGACCAGGTTTGTTCCATATCTATAGGCAAGATAATCATAATTCGGAGCATCAAATAGTACCAGGTCGGCCTTTTTCCCGGCTTCCAGGCTTCCTACCTCTGCAGCGCGACCGACGGCATGTGCAGAATTAATAGTTATGGCATTAATTACCTCGGCCGGAGTCATCCGCAGGTATAGCGAAGCAATATTAATGATCAGCTGCAGGTTGTTGTTCGGTGAACTACCCGGGTTGAAATCGGTAGCCAGGGCCACCGGGACACCTGCTTCAATCATTTTCCTACCCGGAGCATAATGATCTTCCCGCAGGTAGAAAGTCGTGCCGGGCAGAATTACGGCGATAACTCCTTCTTCAGCCATCCGCCTGATCCCTTCATCGGAAATAACCAGAAGGTGGTCGGCCGATACAGCTCCCAGTTCAGCAGCCAGTTCGGCGCCACCCAGGGGAACTATTTCATCGGCATGCATTTTCAGTTCCAAGCCCATCTCGCGGGCAGCATTTAAAACCCGACGGGACTGTTCCACTGAAAAGACATCTTCTTCACAGAAGACATCGCAGTATCGGGCCAGGTTATTTTCAACCACCCGGGGCAGCATTTCATCGATAACCAGATCCAGGTAACGATCCGGTTCCCCTTTGTATTCTTTCGGCACAGCATGAGCACCCAAAAAAGTAGGCACCAGGTCGATCGGCTGGGCACCGTCTACCTGGTGAATGGCACGCAGGGTTTTCAACTCGGCCTCGGTTGACAGGCCATAACCGCTTTTTGCTTCTGCCGTAGTGGTACCCTGGGCCAGCATCTGGCGGCAGTACTTTATTCCGGCTGCAACCAGCTCATCTTCCGTGGCTGCCCTGGTCATTTCAACACTGCTTAAGATTCCACCACCACGGGCCAGGATCTCCAGGTAGGGAACCCCTTCCAGCTTGAGTGAAAACTCATGCTCGCGGGAACCCCCGAACACAACGTGTGTATGGGGGTCTACCAGGCCCGGCAGCACTACCTGGCCGGATGCGTCAACAACCCTGGTTGCTGCATCGGTTTCGATTTTTTGCTCTAATTCGGCAGTAGTGCCGACGGCAACAATCTGCTCACCATTGGCGGCGACGGCACCGTTTTCAATAACCCTGATCTGGCCCTGTTTTTCTCCGGTAAGCGGAGCCAGCGAAGCGCCTTCCGAGGTCACAACCTGGGCCGCGTTTTTTACAATTAAAGTTGCTTTCATCATTACCACCTCACTATATATTCCAGCCTAGAAAAAGCCTTTGTTCACTGATTAATGCGAGCTGAAGTGACTGCTTGTTTTTAAGATTGAACTTCTTGTACTGTTTTAATTTATTTGCTAAAAACTTTTTCGACCAGGTCGGCTACCAGGTTCTCGTCGGCCAGGTATGGCAGGGTAATCTGGTCGGTATCTGCATGATCCCTGTTGTATTCAATACTGGTGGTAATAGAGTTTTCATTCCTGGCCCAGGCACGGCGGGCCACCCCGCCCATAACATCCCAGGGCATGGCAGTGCTCAGGATGCGGTCGGCCTTTTCGCTGCCGTCTAGAACCATGCCAAAACCTCCGTTGATGGCTTTGCCGATGCCCACGCCTCCTCCGTTATGCAGGGCGACCAAACTCATGCCGCGGGCTGCGTTGCCGGCATAACACTGGATAGCCATTTCGGCCATAACATTGCTGCCGTCCTTGATATTGGCAGTTTCACGGAAGGGCGAATCGGTACCACTGACATCGTGATGATCGCGGCCGAGCATGATCGGGCCGACTTCACCATTGCGCACCATTTCATTGAATTTAAGGGCAATTTCCGTCCGGCCGCGGCAATCCTGGTAGAGGATCCTGGCCTGGGTTCCCACGACCAGCTTGTTCTTCTCTGCATCACGGATCCAAACGTAATTGTCGCGATCCTGACCGCAACGCTCAGAATCAATACATTCCATGGCGGCCCGGTCAGTTTTTCTTAAGTCTTCCGGATCACCGCTCAGGCAGACCCAGCGAAAGGGGCCGTAACCGAAGTCAAAAAGTTCCGGCCCCA
>SLBE01000186.1 GCA_007126465.1 Syntrophomonadaceae bacterium
CTGACAAACCTTGAGGCCTGGCAAAATATCTTTGTTTATGGGCTGGGATTTGGCACCGGCAACCTGGTCGGCAGCTGGATTGAAGAAAAAATTGCCGTAGGTTATGTCTCGGCACAAATTATACCGAAAGCAGATGGCGGTTCTCTCGATGAACACCTGCGCGAGCAGGGGTTTGGCGTTACCTCCATGCCCAGTTACGGCCGGGAAGGGGCATACCGTACCAGTTTACAGGTACTGCTGAAACGTAAAGAAGTTCCTCACCTGTTGAAAATAATGAATAAATATGACCCGGAAGCCTTTATCTCTATCTTTGACACCCGTAAAATTATGGGCGGATATTTTAGCAGGATGAAACACAAATAATAGAATGAAGGCATAATGATCATGACCTTTACAAAAAAACAAATCATTGAAGCACATAAGGCGATTGGAGTTATTGACTCCGGAGTGGGCGGTTTGACAGTGGTAAAAGAAATCAGCCGCCGCCTGCCTCATGAAAGGTTAATCTATTTCGGCGATACTGCCAGAATGCCTTACGGCCCCCGCAGTTACAGTGAAGTGCGCCGTTTTGCTTTTGAAATGATCGAGTTCCTCACTCACCAGGGAATTAAAATGCTGGTGGTTGCCTGTAACTCTGCCACTGCTGCCGGTCTGTCAGCTTACCAGGCTTCCTGTGAGCAGCCTGTTCTCGGTGTTATCGAGCCGGGAGTCAGGTCGGCGCTGACCAGGAGCAAAAGCGGCAGGATAGGGGTTATCGGGACGGTTGGCACAATCAACAGTTCTGAATATGAAAAAGCCCTGCGCAACAACAACGGCAACTTGCATGTGGTCAGCAAAGCCTGCCCCCTGTTTGTGCTGCTCGTGGAAAATAACCTGGTCGAGACCCCTGAAGCTAAAAAAGTTGCCCATGAATACCTCGATCCATTTGTTAAGGAAAATATCGATGCCCTGATCCTCGGCTGCACCCACTACCCCCTGATGGAGCGCCTAATCCAGGAAGTGGTCGGACCCTCAGTTAACCTGATTAACTCAGCAGAAGAGATCGCCGCCGAAGTTGAGTCAATCCTGGCTGAAAATAAAATGGCCAACCCCCTTGATTCCGACGGTGCCCGCTACCGCTTCTTTGTCAGCGGCAGCCCCGAACCGTTCGAAGAGGTCGGCGCCAAACTCCTCAATCGTGAAATTAAAGCCTACCAGGTAAAACTCTCATAACCTATTTCTTGACCCTAATGAAATATTGCTAATATTACTGTTGATGCCTGCCTTACAATTTATTATTGTGTTTTGGCTTTTCATATAGAAGCTATCTTTAACCGGTTCTTTACCTTTAGGAGAAGCAGTCGCAGTGGCCGTTGAAGCTGGAGGCTTTTTGAGGGTGGCCTGCCGGAAGCAGGGCACCAAAACCTAGGCAGGAGCCGGTTGTTTTGGGAACCCTCGAAAAAGACTTCGGCTGAAACGATACCAGTGCTTGCGACGACTTCGGTAAAGTAAAGGTTAAGGATAGCGTAGTGTAATAAATAACTTGCTACATGGCCCTTAGCCGCTTAACCCTTTCCTCCGCCGGCGGATGAGTCGAATAAAGAGCGCTGGCCCTGTTAGTCTGCCTTGCCCCGATGGCCGGATTTACAATATACAAACCGTTTAATGCGTTGTTTTCAATGGGACTGTTCTTGACCTGGCTGTTTGTTATTTTTTCGAGAGCGCTGGCCAACCCTTCCGGGTAACCCGTAAAATCGGCAGCCGTGGCATCAGCCAGGTATTCGCGCTGCCTCGATATGGCAAACCTTAAAAGCTGGGCAAAAATAGGCGCCAAAATGGCTAAAACTATTAATACGATCAGGGCAATAATCTGGCCCTGCCCGCTTTTACGTCCTCCGCCGCGCCCCAGGCCGCCGAAGAAAACCATATTGCGCACTATCGCCGCAAAAAATACGATTGTCCCGGCCAGCACAACCGCCACCGTGGCCAGCAGCACATCGTAGTTGCTAATGTGGGCCATTTCATGGGCCAGTACACCTTCTAATTCCTGGCGGTTAAGCCGCTTCATCAGGCCCCTGGTTACAGCCACCACGGCATTTTTCGGGTTGCGTCCGGCAGCAAAGGCGTTAGGGACATCTGTTTCAATTATATAGACTTTGGGCATCGGTTTGCCAGTTGCGTAACTTAAACCTTCAACCGTATTATAGAGAAAAGGCTCCTGCTGCTTGGATACTTCCTTGGCGCCGGCCATGGCGGTCACTGCGCTTTGTCCGCCAAAATAGCTGATCAGGAAAATGATTACGAAGATAACCACGGCCAGGATAATCCCGGCGAAAGGATCGCCTAAGTATATGCCGCCAAAATAACCGATTGCAACGAATAATACTGCATATAGCAGGAATAAAAAGAAAGTTTTTCTTTTATTTGATGCTATACGACCATAAATCGGATCCATTAACTCTTTGCACCACCTTGCATGTCAATCCCGGGTACGTTACGGATATCGCTGGAGTCGACTGCGAAAAACTCCCGGGTTTCAAAATTAAACATTCTGGCTATGAGGTTTGTCGGGAATTTCTGTACAACCATGTTGATGATCATTACCGTGCGATTGTAACGCTGCCTGGCATAGGCCAGCTTGTTTTCAATACCGACCAGTTCTTCCTGCAGCATCATGAAATTTTGGCTTGCCTTGAGATCCGGATAGTTTTCTGAAACGGCAAAAAGGGTTTTGATCGCCCTTGACGCCTTCTCATCGGCAGCCGCATCTTCTTTCATCGATGAAGAATTAAGGTATTCAGTTCGAGCCTTTGTTACTGTTTCCAACACTTCCTGTTCATGCTTCATATATGCTTTTACCGTGTCAACCAGATTCGGAACCAGATCGAAACGCTTCTGGAGCAGGGTATCAATATTGGCCAGGGCTGTATCGGCCATATTGCGCAAACCGACCAGGCGGTTGTATGTGTAAACGGTAAACGCTACTACAAAAACAGTGATCATTGCTAAAATTTGGATAGGGTCCATTCTACATCCTCCTTTAAAAAACCTTACTACTTATTCTTTTTACTATAAGTAATTTCCTCTAGCAAGTAGTTGTTACTTCAAATAATTAAAAGGATCCGGTTGTGTATACGGTGAATATTATTCTGGTAAGCAGTTAATTTTTAGATACAATGAGGGGAGTTCATGTCAATGC
>SLBE01000006.1 GCA_007126465.1 Syntrophomonadaceae bacterium
AAAGGGGCTTACTACAGCCAGAAGAACAAGCCTTCCAAGGCTCTGCTTTACCTGCAGAAGGCGGTTGAAACGGAGCCCGATGATCCGCTTAATCACTATAACCTGGCCTGCCTGCTCAGTAAGCTCAACCAGCTGGAGGAAGCTAACTTAATTTTTGAGCATATTGTTGAGAACATGGACTCCGAGCTAACGGAGTGCTATTTTTTCATGGCCGTGAACCACGGTCTGATGGAGGATCTGAACGAAGCTAAGAGGCTTCTGCTAAAATACCTGGACCTGGCCCCTGAAGGGGATATGGTTGAGGAAGCCGAAGATTTGTTGATTGCCATGGAAGACGAAGACGATGTTGAATCCTTTAACCAGGGGCCGAGCGTAACTGAAAGCGAAGCTTTAATGAACCTGGTGGATGATTTGAACAGGGTTCAGTTTAAAGATCGTCTTCTGGAAGATAAAAGTTTTCATCGGGTGCTGCGCTGGGGGCTTTACCAGGGTGGGGATCTGCTCAAGGAAGCTATTCTTTTACTATACGGCGAAGCCGGCTGCCAGGTTGCACGGCGGGGCTTAAGCGAATTTGCCGCCAATCCCTGGGTAAACGAGAGATTGCGCCAGGTTGCTTTAAACCAGCTTAAAAAAATTAATCCTGAAAGTACATGCCGGGTCTACCTGGACGGGTCTTTCCGCGAGATTAAGCTGCGCGAATGTAATAACCCGGCTCCTACCTGGGATAGCGGCTGGCAGCAGGTTCTCGAATGCACTTTTGCCAACATGGGCCGCAGCGAGTTTTACAGCAATGAATTCTATGACGATGTCGAAGCGATCTGGCTCGACTTTATAAACTGTATTTACCCCGAAGGACCTAAAGTGGTTAAACCGCAGACCTGGGCGGCCGGCCTGGAATATTGCCTGGCCCGTTTCCACTTTCTCGGCCTGACCCAGAAAGAGCTGGCAGAGGCCTACGGGGTTTCACCGGCCAGCGTGCGCCGCAAGTTTGATCAAATTAACCGGGCTCTCCAGATAGATCGTAAAGCATACCGCAGTATGCTGGCCCTGCTTACAGACAGGGAAGAGGATTACTAGAGGGAGGTCAAGCCGATGCACTTAGAACTTGAAGTGAAGACTACCGCCCGCGAGCAATTTGTCAATATTACTCCACAATTAAATGAACTGCTGGCTAAAAGCGAAGCCAAAGACGGCTGCTGTACAGTTTTTGTATCACATACCACGGCAGCTGTAACCATCAATGAAGACAATGACCCCGATGTGATGGAAGACCTGCTCAGGCACCTGAAGATTTTAGTTCCCTTAAAAAATGATTACCGGCACCGCGAAGGCAACAGCGATGCGCACATCAAGGCAGCCCTGCTGGGCTGTTCACTACACCTTATTATAAGGAGCGGTTCTTTTGACCTGGGCACCTGGCAGGGAATCTTCCTGGCTGAATTTGATGGGCCCCGGACTCGTAAGGTCAAGGTCTGGATTGACTGATTCCTTACTTAGCTTTATTGCGGGAGGTGTGAAAATGGAAGAGATACTTGCAAAAGTTAGAGAAATTGCCGACTTGCTTGAAGCAAGCGAACATGCTGTTGTTTTGACCGGGGCCGGCGTCTCTACCGAAAGCGGCGTGCCCGATTTTCGCAGCCCCGGCAGCGGGTTATGGACCATGCTTGACCCCGAGCTCTTTACCATCCAGGGGTTCAAGGCGAACCCGAAAGCTTTTTATGAAGGTGGAGCCCCTTTCGTTAAAATGCTGGACGAGGCTGAACCCAACGAAGGTCATACCGTCCTGGCAGAACTTGAAAGGCGCGGCCTGGTTAAAGCCATTATTACGCAAAATGTTGATGGCCTGCACCAGAAGGGCGGATCGAAACGGGTGCTGGAAATTCACGGCACTTTAAGCAGTGCCAGCTGCATGCACTGCGGCCTGCAGGTCAATATTGATGAAGTAGTGGAAGCCGTGGAAGACGGAATCCTGCCGCCGCTTTGCGTGGAATGCGGAGAACCCTTAAAGCCTGATGTAGTGCTCTTCGGAGAGCCGCTTTCCCCCGATTACAGCGAGGCCATGGAAGAAGTTCGCAGGGCTGATTTGATCATGGTGGTAGGCTCGAGCATGCAGGTTTCCCCTGCCAACCAGCTGCCTTCTTACTGTGATAACCTGGTCATAATTAACCGTACCGGAACTTTTTATGACAGGCAGGCCAGGGTTGTGGTCAATGAAAGTACCGCTACGTCAATGAGGTTGCTCTTAAAGGAGCTTGACCAGAGAACATAGCAGCATTTTTAAACAAATATTAACGGTTTCTTATACTTAAGGAGGAAAACCTTTGCGATTTGGTGTCCATATGCCTCAAAAGGGTGGTTTTAAGAAGAATCTGGAGAGAGTTTCCTCAATAGGCTGCCGCACCATCCAGATATTCCCCGGTAACCCGACCGGGTGGAAAATGGGCAAGCTTGAAGACTCTGAAGCTGCAAAGAGAGCTGATTTAATTGATCAGCTGGATTTAAACCCCCTGGTTATACACAGCGCTTACCTGATCAACCTTGCCACCAGTAATAAGGAGTTCCTGGAAAAATCGAAAAATCTTCTAGACCAGACCATGGAAAGAGCCGCTCTTTACCGCTCTCCCTATGTAATATTACACACCGGTAATCATGGCGGCCAGGGAGTGGAAAAAGGCCTGGCCCAGATCATCGAAAGCATCGGTGAAGGGCTGGAAAAGTGGCCCGAATCGGTGATGCTGCTGTTAGAAAATACTGCCGGCAGCGGGACTGCCCTGGGGGCAAACTTTCAAGAGCTGGCTGAAATTCTCAGCGCCTTCCCCCGGGGACACCTGGGCACCTGTATCGATACGGCCCACGGTTGGGCCGCCGGTTATGACATTGGCAGCAAAAAGGCTGCTGAAAAGGTTATGGCTGAATTCGATAGTATAGTTGGCCTGGATAACCTCAAGTGTATACATGTTAATGATACAAAGGTCGAATGCGGGGCCAGGGTTGACCGCCATGCCCACATCGGCGAAGGAAGCATCTCCCTGGAAGGCTTTGCGGCTATCATTAACAACGGTTGGTCGGAAGACTTTCCCTTTATCCTGGAAACACCGGAAAATGGAACCGACTGGGACCGGATCAACTTGGAAAAGCTAATAGAAATGACCCAGACCTGA
>SLBE01000110.1 GCA_007126465.1 Syntrophomonadaceae bacterium
CATTCTTTGCTCAAAACAAACCGTGTTGCCATCTGCACACCGTCTGCTCCCAGGGCAAGCATTTTGCTGATATCGTCTTTATCAGTAATTCCTCCGGCTGCAATGACAGGTATGCTTACAGCACCTTTTATTTCAGGAACAATATCAGCCGTTGGCTGATCTGTGCCAAGATGTCCACCTGCTTCGGAGCCCTCGGCAATTACTGCAGCGGCTCCGTATTTTTCAGCGATTTTTGCCAGGCGCGGGGTTGATACTATAGTAAAAATAGGGATGCCGGCTTCTCTTGCCCAGCCGAAAATATCCCTGGAAAAACCGGCTCCTGTGATGACCAGGTCTACCTTTTCCTGCAGGGCGGTTTTAACCAGTTCGGCAAAGTTCCTGACTGCATACATTACATTGATGCCGATGGTTCCGCCTTTTGCCAGCTGCCTGGCATTACGTATTTCGCTGCGAAGTTCATCGATGCCCATGCCTGTTGCAGCGATTATCCCGACTCCCCCGGCACAGGCTACGGCGCCTGCCAGTGGTGCTGTAGATACACGCACCGCCATCCCTCCCTGGATAATCGGATAGTACAATCCGGACTTTTTAAATATGTGTAACATTGGTGACTCCTTTGTAAAGGTTAGTATTTATGTGCCTCATGGTTGTCTTAGAGCGGTTGTTGGTGAAACGTGAAGTGAAAATTTTGCCTTGATGACACTAAATCGAACTATAGCATTTTTAACTTGCAATATCAAGTGGTGAGAATGCCCGAATTATTATTTTTGTATTAAATCCAAGCGGCTATTTGTGCTATTTTATTTGGAAGCAAACAAATGTATTTTCTTATTTCGCCGGGGCTTTTGTTCCTGGCAGTTTAGTTTGCAAGTAGCATTTAGTGGAAAAGTATATTAGGATTACTTGTGTTATAAAGGAAGCTGGTTAGAAGAAGCTTATAGTTAAGTATGCAAGATTAATAAGCTGGTTGAGAGTTCAATAGAAAGCCCCACCACGAAATGGCGGGGCTTTACTTTCTTTTTCTTAAAAACAAGTTGTTGTTTTGAGCTATTTAAGTTTAACTACCCCAACCTGATGGTGAGCCATCAAACCAGTCCGTGTCGATGCTGTCGTTACTATCTTTTTCTTCTTGTAGTTCCTTCCATTTTTCAAAAGGTATGCTACCCCCATTTGTTTGAGTATACCACCTGTAATAAATGGGATCATATTCGCCCCTGGCCCTGTTTGCGGCAAACCAGGCGTTATACTCTCTAGTGCCGGGCTTAGGGGTATCATCTTTTGCTTTGTCGTTACTACTGCTTGGTGCCTGCTGCTGTGTGTTCCCGGAACTGCCGGTTTCAGCAGCCTGGGCCACTTCTGAAGTTGCCTGTTCTGTCTGGCCGGATTCAGCTGTGACGCCATCGTCTTCATCCACGCCGCCTACAGCTTCATCTGCTTCATCGTTTTCGTCTATAGCATCCAGGTCGTTTTCTTCACTGGCGATACTGCGATGTGACAGAAGGAGCCATTCGGGAACCTGGCCACCTGTTTCTACTACCTCATCGGTGCTGGCGGTGCGAGAGGTGATCAGGCCACAACCTAATAAGGAAAAACTAAATGTGATTACAAGCAAAATTACAAGCAAGGTCTTAACCTTAGGCATACATTTTCCTCCTTTAAAGACCCTTTAGATAAGCAAAACCCGCCTGTCAATATAAATTTAACAACGGGCTTACTTTCTGCATTATAACTTAAAGTGGATGGCAATGCAATAGATGGTTGACTGTCGCTTCTATGTGGTATAATATTAGCTACACTTGTAAAAATATAAGTGTTATTTTTGTGTGGAAGTGTTGAGATAACCAGGTTTAGGAGGTTTTAAAATGGCTGATATGAAAACCTGCCCGTTTTGCAGGGAAGAAATACCGAGCAGGGCTATTAAATGCCGTTACTGTGAATCAATGGTCGACGAAGTGAATCCTGATAAAGGAAAAGCAGACAGTCAGACTGTCCCTGCTGCAGAGAAAAGAGAAAAACAGGCCGATGTGCCGCAGCAGGGAAAATACTATAAGCCGGCTTCAGGCAGTAAAGATAAAGGTAAAAAAAGTATCCTGGTGCCGATCTTAATAGTTCTGGCAGTAGTCCTTTTTGTTGGTGCCGGTGGAGCCGGTTACTGGTTCTTCTTCCAGGGCAACGGTGCTGCTGTTCCTGAAAGCGTATCAGAAGAAGATGTTATCGGTTCCTGGGGAGCAGTAAATGATGGCAACTCCCTCTATTTCCAGTTCCTGCCCAATGAAATGGTTAATGTAGCTGTTCCGCAGGAAGGATACTGGTTCAGAACCCAGTACCGGGTTGTTGAGTCTGATGAAGCCAGCCATCTTGAGCTGTATCACCGCGGCCTTTCCGAATGGGAAAGAACGGCGGAACTATCCTTTGTTGAAAGCGATCAGCTTAGAATGGAAGACCAGTGGGATGGTATTGTTTTCAGCCTGCAGCGTATTCCTGATTCGCAGTTCAGGGATGAAATTAACGAGCTGCGCTTTGAGCGTTAAAGCGTTTCCCGGCTCAAATTGCTTCTGACAGTAAAGCCCCCCTTGAGCGGGGGCTTTGTTATAAATTAAAAATAAAACTTCAGGGTTGGTTTTTATGCAGGATATTTATAACCGAAACGATCTGGAATATATGGATATAGCTTTGAGTCAGGCTGCCGATGCCGCAAATTGCGGTGAAGTGCCGATTGGTGCTGTCCTGGTGAAAAACGGCAGAGTTTTGGCTGCCGATCGTAACCGGCGCGAGGGAAACAAGGATGCTACTGCACATGCAGAAATGCTGGTGCTGCGCCGGGCAGGACAGCTGCTGGGTGGATGGCGTCTAAGCGGATGCACCCTTTATGTAACCCTGGAGCCATGCCCAATGTGTGCCGGGGCCATGGTCCAGGCCCGGATTGATCGGCTTGTTTACGGGGCAGCAGACCCCAAGGGCGGTGCTGCCGGCACCCTCTATGACATTACCCGGGATGATAGGCTTAACCATCGGCTAACTGTCACCGGCGGTGTAAAGGAAAAGGAATGTGCCGACCTGCTGCAGCATTTCTTTCGCAGCAGGCGTTAATTGCAGCGATTTTTAATCGAGTTCAGCTAAACTTTGCCCGGAAGGGCTACCGTTGCAAATCAGTTAAAGCTGTTGTAATATATTACGTGAACATGGAGAGATGGCCGAGTCCGGTTGAAGGCGCACGACTCGAAATCGTGTGTGTCGCAAGGCACCGTGGGTTCGAATCCCACTCTCTCCGCCAGAAGAGTCTCAGGAATAAAGTGCTTGCAGGTTTTAACACAAGCACTTTATTCTTTTTTTCAGGTGATTTACTCTTGACTATAGGCCTTCCGCCAGCAGATTGAGCAAAAACACGGCATTGCTGTTTTGTGATAAAGATTGACGATCTAACAGAAATAAATTATTATAGAATTAAAAGTCCGGACATACGGATGTATTGGCGGGGTTAATTATGTCTGCTGAGTTAGATACAGTAAAAAAAGCTCTTGCTGCGGCAAATTTGGCCGATGTTGAGATCATGGAAAGGCAGGGCGCTGTGGTGCTGGAAGGCCGGGTTAAGAACTGGCAGCAGTACATTGAAGCTGGTTATGCAGCGAGCGGGCTCGGTTTTCGCGGTGTTGTAAATGATCTGGAGGTTGAAGAGCTTGAAAGCTCTAAGCAGCAGGGCATAAGTAGTCCTGATGATCTTAGTATTGAAAAATATTCCTTCGATGCAGTTGTCATTGGTGGTGGGGTAATCGGCTGTGCTGTTGCCAGGGAATTGACCCGCTACAATATTAAAGTGGCCCTGCTGGACAAAGAAAGTGACCTGGCCAGGCATACCTCAGGCCGCAACAACGGAATGATTCACCCGGCCATGGCGGTAAAGCGAGGCACTAAAAAACATCAATATAATCTGCGCGGCAACAGGATGTTCAGGAAGGTGGCGAATGAACTCGGATTTGAACTAAAATGGCCGGGTTCCTTTGCCATGCTGGACAAAAACTGGCAGCTTCTTTTAGGGCCTTATGCCAGGGGGATTGCTTCTAAAAAGGGAGTGCAGGGATTCCAGGTTTTAAGCAAGTGGAAAGTTAAAGAGCTTGAGCCAAATGCCTGGGAAGAGCAAAAAGGATCCTTTTATATGCCGGAAACCGGTGTGGTGGATCCTTATAAGGTTACAGTCGCTTATGCAGAAAATGCCATGCAAAATGGAGCCACAATATTTTTAAACACGAAGGTGCTTGGTTTTGAAAAAGAAAACAATCGGATTACCGCGATAAGGACAAACCGGGGAACCCTGCCTGCAGGTATAGTAATTAATGCTGCCGGTATCTGGGCCGATAAAGTGGCGGAAATGGCCGGAGATCGTTTTTATACGATACACCCGCGTAAAGGTGTTATTGCTATCCTTGATAAAAAAACCGGGTCTACGCAGAACTATATACTGGGGCGGGCTCAATTGAGCAGCGAAGCAAAGACCAAGGGTGGCGGATTAGTTCCCCTGCTGGACGGCAATATTCTGGCCGGGCCGACGGCCGATGAAGTGCCCGGCAGGGAAGATTACTCTACCGAACCTCATGAATTACAACATATTTTAGAGCACCACCTGGTGCTAAATAGAGCCCTTCAGAAGTCAGATATTATTACTTATTTTGCCGGAACCAGGGCCTGTACTTTCGAAGAAGACTTTATTATTGAAACTTCAGAATATGTTGAAAACCTGGTCCACGTGGCCGGTATCCAATCACCCGGGCTCGCTTCGGCACCGGCCATTGCTGTTGATGTCGGGGATATGGCTGCAAAAATATTAAAGGAAAAAATGGATCTAAAAGAAAACCAGGACTTTAATCCCCAGCGAAAATTAACACCGCAGCCGGACAGGTTAAGCCTGGACGAGCGGAACCAGTTGATTAATAATTGGCCTGCTTATGGTCAGATAGTATGCCGATGTGAGCTTGTCTCGGAAGGCGAAATAGCAGATGCAATTCATGCCCCGCTAGCGGCACGCACCCTGGATGCTGTCAAGCGAAGGGCCAGGGCCGGAATGGGGCGCTGCCAGGGTGGTTTTTGCACGCCGGCGGTTATAAATATCCTGGCCCGGGAAACCGGCCGCCAGGTTACAGAAATCTGCAAACATGAACCGGGCTCGGAGTTGATCCTGGGTAAAACCAGGGTTAAGGGATGTGAACAAAGTGCAAACTGATGTCCTCGTCATAGGAGCAGGGCCGGCGGGGTTGGCCGCTGCAGCAGCTGCTGCTGAACATGGGGCGGAAGTGCTGCTTGTTGATCGGGAAAGCCGGCCCGGTGGTATTTTGAAGCAGTGCATCCATGATGGTTTTGGGGTTATTCGCTATGAAGAAAAGTTAACCGGCCCGGAGTACGCGTACCGGGATTTTGAAGCGGTTCGTGCAGCAGGGCTTAAGGTTCTAAATAATACATTTGTCCTTGATTTGAAAAAATCGGAGGATAGCTTTTCCCTGCTTTTGCAAAACCCGGATCAGGGTGCTTTTCAAGTATCAGCTACAGCACTGGTAGCGGCAACCGGCTGCCGGGAGAGAACTTCCAGGCAGGTATTTATTCATGGTGACCGGCCGGCCGGCATTTTCAGTGCAGGAACTGCCCAGAACTTAATTAACTTACACGGCTATCTGCCAGGCAGAAGGGTTGCAGTTCTTGGTTCCGGCGATATTGGTATGATCATGGCCCGGCGCTTAGCCCTGGAAGGTGCTGAAGTTGTCGGAGTCTATGAAATAAAAAGTGAGCCTTCCGGTTTAACCAGAAACCAGGTGCAGTGCCTTGAGGATTATAATATTCCGCTGCATTTAAACACCACGGTAACCAAAGTCCACGGAACTAAAAGGGTAACCGGGATATCGGTTGCGGCTGTTGGTGCGGATTTGAAACCGCTAGCCGGCAGTGAAACATTTGTGTCCTGTGACACTCTTTTGCTATCGGTAGGCCTGATTCCTGAAAATGACATTTTAGAACCACTGGGTCCTGAGTTTGATGCTAAAACCGGCGGACCGGTAGTTGATCAGCGCATGATGACATCAGTTCCCGGTCTATTCAGCTGTGGCAATGCCACACACGTTAACGATATGGTTGACTATGTATCTGAAAGTGGGTTTATTGCCGGTAAATCTGCAGCAGGATATGTTCAAGGCGGTGGGAAGCGGGGCAGTTTAAAGGTGAACGCCGGTAAGAATTTGCTTTATGTTGTGCCGCAGCGCCTAATTACCGGGGAGGAAGCGGTAATCTATTTTCGTTCTGCCAAAACCATGGATAGAGTTACACTGGTAGCGCAGGCAGCAGGCAAAGAGCTATTCAGGGAAAAATACCTGAAGATTCGCCCTCCTGAAATGCAGAAAATAGTTTTACAGCCGCTGCCTCCTGAAGTGGAATCAGTAGAAATCAGCCTGGGGGAGGCTACATAGGATGGAAAAAAGAGAATTAACCTGTATCCAGTGTCCTCTAAGCTGCCGGATAACAGTTTCCGGTGAAGGAGATCAACTAAAATTTACAGGGAACCAGTGTAAACAGGGGATAGAATATGCCAGGCAGGAAGTAACCAACCCGACCCGAACCCTGACCACTACTGTGGCAACGGCTTTCCCTGATTTTCCAGTATTGCCCGTCCGTACTGCCGGTGAGGTGCCTCTCGGTAAAATATTTGAGATCATGAAAGTAATTAGAGCAGTTCAGGTTGAACAGAGATTAAAACCTGGCGAGGTTATCCTGGAAAATTTAGCGGGAACCGGTACAGCCCTTATCGCTACCGCAGATATGTGTGAAGGGGTTAATGCCACGGCTGTAAAACTATAACCTGCTCAGCGGGGCTCAAGCCTGGTTTTGATCGTGTAAAGGTCGCCCCGGTAACTGAAGGTAAGCCAGAAAAACGGGATTTGATCCGGTGTGTAAATTAAGCGGCTGAGCTGCAGTATTGGGTGGCCTGCTTTTACTTCGAGCAGGTTGGCCGTATCTTCATCGGCAACCAGGGAGCTAATTTCCTGGGTGACCCGACCCAGCTGAACTTTTTTATCGTAGACGAGATAATTATAAAAAGAACCTGTCAGTTTTTCCTTATCAACTTCCCCTACAACAGAGCGATTCAGGTAAGATTTCTCCAGGGCTACCGGGAGCCTGTTTGCCGTTCGCAGACGTTTCATGTAGATTATTGGCTCATGGTCGGGCAAATTTAAAATGTCCTGTATTTCTTGATCTGGCAGTCGAGTATCCAACTCTATAATAATAGCCCCGGGTTTGTAACCGCGGGAAATCATTTCTGAGGAGAATGATACCAGCTGCTCCATCCCGTCTTCGGTCCTGTTGCGGCAGACATAAGTGCCTTTGCCTCTTTGACGGTAAAGAAATCCTTCGCTCACCAGCTTCAGAATGGCCCGACGTACGGTTTCCCTGCCTACACCGTAAGAAGACATTAATTCAGATTCGGTTGGGACCAGGGTATCAAGCTGCCATTTTCCTCCGGTAATCTTCTTTTTAAGATCTTCGTAGAGCTGAAGGTATAAAGGGATGCCGCTGTTCTCAAGCTTCATTTTTTATCACCTTTTATCAGGAGCCGTTTATAATTATTAACAAATTATAAACCTAAAACATCCTGTTTGTCTTAATAATTTTATCACAGCAAAATTTTCCAAACAATTGCAGCGGCCAGAGGCTTATTCCTATGAATATAGTTTCCTGGCAGCTTTGCTGGCAGCAAGGGTTGCTTTGCGCAAGAAGTCCTGGGCGATGTGCAGCCGGGATTGTTTAAGTGCGTAGCGCTTAGCTTTATCCGATTCCATCGGTTCGTACATATAGGTTTCCATGGTTACCTCAACCTGGATTACGTGAACATCGTTTTTCGGATCATGGTGCATTCTGGTAATAAAGCCGCCTGAATAAGGCTCGTTTTTGGCCAGGGTCAGCCCCAGGTTGTACGGTTTAATGTCCTGCTTCAATGATTTTACAAAGGCCGAGATAATGTCGGGGTGGGCAGAGGTGTCGTCCAGTGTCCCAACTACAATATTGTCGCGTTCTTCGCCTTCGTCATGGACCCGCCCCAGGCCTACAGATGTCATCGAATGACCATCAATTAACAGCGCATAACCCTGTTCCCGCTTGAGGTTTTCAATTAATGAAGCGATGATATTATGATAGAGATCATAGTACCTGAGAATTTTTTCTTCCTGCTTCGGATTGTATTCTTTTTGCAGGACCAGTTCATCCTCAATGCTGTAATACTCTGTTGGCGGATTGGTCAGGTGCCTGGGCAGCTTCTTGCATTCCGAGCCGTTTCTGCTGCGGTTCATATCAACAAAAAACGGAGCCAGCCTGGAAATTACCTGCAGTCCACCGATTGCTTCAAAAAGGATGTCACTAAAAAGGTCAATTTCTAATAGCGCCTTGGCGTCAATATCAAAATGCTCCTTATACTTTGAAGGTACAAGAACTCCTGCATGTGGAATGGACAGAATAAAATCGTGATTTTGCGGTCTGAATTCTATTAAATCCCTGGTTGATAGAGAGTATTTTTCGTCACTGAAAACATCCAGCACTTCAACCGGCTCTGTGTAACCGTTGTAAAGATAGCAAACGTCATCCCACCTGTCCGCCGGCTCTGCTTTTAATACCTGGGGACCGTTTGTAACGGCAATTTCTGTGCCTAAAATTTCCCGTTCCAGCCGGTCCATCACTATGGTGCCAAGTGATATTCCGTACAGATCCAGCAGGCCTCTTCCACCGGGAAAAGCGTTTACCTCCAATACCTTACCGGATTGCAGCATATCCACTGATAACAGGCGGCACTCCGGGAAAGCTGTCTGTGCTGCCCTGGCGATCTCTTCCTGCTCTTCGCTAAGGGTGTAAGAAAGCTGTGTTGCTCCAAGGCTAAAGTTGGTTTTCCATTCCCCGGGTGCTGATTCCCGCAGCATGGGAGCAATCAATTCACCGTCAAAAAAAGTAACGACCAGGTCGCCTTTGCCTACTTCCGGGCAGTATTCCTGCAAGAGGATCTGATCGTAGTTGCTAATATACATTTTTAAAACTTCATGCAGTTCGGGATCTGCAAAGTCAATCCGGTGCACGCCTTCCCCGCAGCCATAGCCGAAGCGATCTTTTAGTACGAATACTCCTTCATTATTGGGTATTTTTTTTAGTGCAGCCAGGGCTTCACCCACCGAAGCGGCAGGAAAGGTTACCGGTTGCGGCAGATCAGGCGCTCTCCTGGTTAGCTCATACTTATCTGTTGTCGATAGGGTTGACTCCAGGGTTTCGATCAGCACACCGCGTTTTTCCAATATATCAATAATTCCAAGGTTGGGGGTTTCCCGGTTTCTTACATCATCGGCCCTGAAGAAACATAGATCAACGTCGCTTAACGCCACGGGGCGTTCATCAACCTTGCTTAACAGGGTGTAGCAATCAAGAGGGTCTGTGTACCAGCTTTCCGGCAGGGCCAAAACGGATGCCTTAGCATAAGCCTCACCTTCATGATAGAAAAGGTCCTGCATGCTGAAGTGGCATAGATTGTGCCCCCTTGCTGCGCATACACTTAAAATCTGGTTTACTCCTGAGTTGTGCAGGTCTACTTCCAGGTTGCTGTAGCTGAGCCTTTCACTTTCAAATGCAACGGTTAGCACGCGTTCGTTATTATTCATTTTTCTCTCCTGCCAGGTATTAGTTTTTGAAATAGGGTTTTTGCCCGTGGCTGCAACAATATTACCAGTCCGACATTCCTGCTGTCAACAAAAATATTGTTTATATAGAAATAATATGATATTATTACTATATATTAAGTATCAATATATATTTCTATCATTGCATTGGTTCGAAAAGATTCTGTCGGGGAGGATATCTGCATGTTTATTCAGAGATACTTGCTGTTGATGCTGTTATTAGTTTCCATAGTTTTGTTCAGCGCCGGTTGTTCTGATGAGGGGCAGGCGGAAGAAGCGGTAGTGCCGGAAGATGAAGAACTAGAGGCAGAAGATGGCATAGATGATGAGAATCGGGTTTTTGGTGAAGTTAGCGATACAGCAGCTGCCATGAGCAGTGAGCTGGATATAGAAAATGTTGGGACATTTATTTTTAATCCGGAAAATGTTGAAACAGTTCGGGATGATATCTTTAAAGATGGCTATTTTTCGATTTTTGATGTTCTCGTTCACCTGGAGCAAGGCGGCCAGATCGAGATGGATTATCACTTTGATCAGGAAATGAATACTTATGTAATAGACACTCTGGGCGGCCAGGAGAACTGGTGGTATGACGCCTATTATGACGGAGGCTGGCGGGAAAGATCTGTTTTCCGCATGGATCTCTATCCCTACAAGGATGAAATGACCCTGAGGTTTGTTAGGGCATCTGAAGAATACCTTGAATCAGTTTACGAGACGTATCGAGATGAACTCAGTCGTTTAAATGAAAATGAAGGAAAGGTAATCGTTCCTGAAGTAATTATAGAAGGAAAAAATGAAACCCTGACTTTTGAAAATGTAGAAATTAAAGCTCACAATTTACGGGATGATATGTTCCAGCCAGGGGTTGTAACAGCCATCGATACGATATTAAGCCTGGCCGATGCCGGTTATATCAGCTATGACCTGCAGTGGTACGAGTCAATTGGCACGGCCGGGGTAGTAAAAAGCTACTGGGTCAACAGGATTAATGATGATGTCAGCGAGGGCAGGTGTGGCTTTGTTTACGAAGCCGGTGATGAAGCTTTCTTTTTTTTCCGTGGCAATCATAACCATATCCCATCGGATGTCAGGGTAATTACGTCGCCCCAGTATGTGAAATATTTTTGGATTTGCATTTAATTAAAGCTGTTTTTTAACTGTTTCCCAGTAGGACAGGTCTGCCGGACAGTCAATGTCTGCAAGCTTCTCCAGCTCTGCTGTTTGCAGGTTAACCTGTTCGGCGGCCTTAATGGTTTGCCGGTAAACAAGGCTGCTGCTCCATGTAATGTCCTGAAAGAGCTCTTTGACAGGTTTTTTTAAACCTACCAGGTAATAACCGCCATCGTAAGCAGGGCCTAAAACCAAATCTGAATGGTCAAGCAGGCGAAAGGCCTGCTCAATATGGTTTGCTGTTAGGCCAGGGCAGTCAGTGCCGATGACAACAACTTTTTTCTTGCTTTCGGCAAAAGCTTCTGCCACGCTGTTAAACAGCTTTTCTCCCAGGCATCCACCCTCTTGTCTGCGATATCGGAACTGATCGCCCAGCCAACTTTTCATCAGATCATGGCTGCCGCCAGTAAAATGTATTTCAATTTCCCCTTTGAAAGATTTTAGCCGGGTTAGGGTGTGTTCGGCCATTTTATGGTGGAGCAATGCTGCCCCTTTTTCCCCCAGGGCCGGTATAAGGCGGGTTTTAACCTGCCCTGCTTCCGGGTAACGGGTGAAAATAATCAGCCGCAATTTACTATGCACCTGCTTCCAGAGATCCGCTGCAGGAAGAACCTGCACCGGCAGTGCAGCCAAAGCAGTGGTTTCCGGTGACGATAGTCCTGCCGGTGAGTTTTGACTCATCAAAGCAGGTAATGTGAGCTTTTTCTATGTCTATAGGGTAGCCCAGGGCTAAATTGAAATCGCAATCGTAAATCACCCCGTCCCAGCCAACTACTATTTGGCTGCGGCACATCAGGTTAGGTAATGTTGCCTGGTTGTAGGCACCCTGTAAGAGGTTAAGGTATTCACTTAGTTGTCCGTTTTTGGCAAGGTTTTCTTTAAAGCGGCCGATCGGCATATTGGTTATGGTAAGCAGCTTATTAAAGGTTATTCCGGGCTGC
>SLBE01000077.1 GCA_007126465.1 Syntrophomonadaceae bacterium
AAATGAGCAGTTATATCGATCATACCCTGTTAAAGCCGGAAGCAACAAGGGAAGATATTATCAGGCTATGCCGCGAGGCAGTCAAATACAAATTTTATTCTGTTTGCATTAATCCTTCCCACGTGCTTACTGCAGCTAGGGAACTGCAAAATACGGGAGTCAAAGTTTGTGCTGTTATCGGTTTTCCCCTTGGAGCGACAACAACGGCAGTTAAAGCTTTTGAAGCAGCCGAAGCTGTCGGTAATGGTGCTGCGGAGATTGATATGGTGATACATGTTGGGGCGCTAAAAAGTGACGATGTAGACTATGTGAGAAATGATATTGCTGCCGTGGTCAGGGCGGCTAAAGGCAGGCCGGTAAAGGTAATTATTGAGACCGGTTTGCTCACAGAAGAAGAAAAAGTGCAGGCATGCAGGCTGGCAGAACAGGCCGGAGCGGCATATGTAAAAACTGCAACCGGCTTTGGCCCCGGTGGGGCCACTATTGCCGACATTCAACTAATGCGTGAGACAATCGGGCCTGAAGTGGGCATAAAAGCTTCCGGAGGGGTGCGCACTGCAGAAACAGCCAGGATGATGATTGAAGCCGGCGCAACCCGGATCGGGACCAGTTCGGGTCCTGCGCTTGTTTAACTTTGACAATGATAACGGGCTAGTCTAAAATACAAGAGGATAAAGAAAACTTTAACCGGTGCTTAACCGGTATTTATTTTCCTGGGGGGATTAACTTGCGTAACCGATTTTGGATAATTATTGTTGCAGCTGTTATAGCTGTGTCAGTCCTTTTTACTATCACGAGCTTTTACCTGGACCTGCTCTGGTTTACTGAACTTGATGCGGAGCAGGTTTTTTGGACCCAGTTTAGAACCCAGTGGGGGCTGCGTATCGCCGGGTTTATTTTTCTTTTTGCCTTTCTTTTTGTTAACCTGATGCTAACAAAGCGCTATATTTTGAGCTTTCCAAACCTGGCTTTAAGGGAAAGGTTGATGGCGACAGGGGCCATGCGCTTCATAACCCCACGCCGCTTGACTATATACTTCCTGGCTGCTTCTGCGCTGATTTCTTATGTATTTTCCGGGTATGTGGTGAACTTCTGGATGGATGTCCTGCGCTATTTCAACCAGACTTCTTTTGGCATAAATGATCCTATCTTCGGAGCCGATGTAGCTTTTTATATCTTCGGCCTGCCCTTCTACCGCTTTATATACAGCTACCTGATCATGGTTGTTGTGTTAACCCTGATTATTGTCGCTGCAATTTACCTGCTTCTTAACCCACCATCCCAGGGTAAGCAGGGCTGGATGCTGCCGCCGACAAAGGGGGTTAGCCACCTGGCCGTTTTGCTGGCTTTGGCCTTTGGCCTGAAAGCCTGGGATTACCGGCTCAGCCAGCATGAACTTTTACTCTCCGACCTGGGTGTGGTATACGGGGCAGGTTATACTGATATAAATGCCAATTATATTGTGCTGATGGCTCTCATGGGTTTAGCAGCCGCTATTGCCCTGCTCTTCCTGGCCAATATCTTTTTGCGCCAGTTCCGCCTTTTTATCTATGGCATTCTGGCCCTGGTCGGGGTGTCTTTGCTCGGCGGTTGGGCTTACCCCGCGGCTATCCAGAGTTTTGTGGTTGAACCCAGCGAATTTAGCTATGAAGAGGAATTTCTGGCCCATAACATCGAGTTTACCAGGGCTGCTTACGGGTTGGATCAATTTGATTCACGCCCCTTTGCGGCCACGCAGCAGTTAACCTGGGACGATTTGCGTGCCAATGACGGCACCATTAAAAACGTCCGTCTCTGGGATTACCGGCCGCTCTTAACCACATTTAATGAACTGCAGGCAATTCGCCCCTATTACCGTTTTCTTGATGTAGATGTCGATCGCTATACTGTTAATGATGAGTATCGCCAGGTTATGATAGCAGCACGTGAGATGGATAAAAGCCGCCTGGCCGAAGAGGCCCAGACCTGGGTAAACCTGCACCTGCAGTTTACCCACGGTTACGGGGTTGCCGTAACCCCCGTAAACGAAGTTACTCCCGAGGGTATGCCCCGCTATTTCCTGGGTGATATTCCACCGAGAGGCGACCTTGAACTTGAAAACCCATCAATCTACTTTGGTGAACTGACCAATGATTATGTCATAATCAACACTGATACCCCTGAATTTCACTATGCTACAGCCGGGGATGAAAATGAGTTTGTTTTCTATGATGGAGATGCCGGTATTCGGCTCCAGTCGGTTCTGCGCCGGGCTCTGATGGCTTTAAGGTTTGGTGAGTACAGGATCCTTATATCAAATGAATTGAGCAATGAAAGCCGCTTGATCTTTGACCGTAATATTCACGAGAGGGTCAGAAAAATCGCACCGTTTCTTAAGTATGACAGCGACCCCTACATTGTTGTCGCTGATAACCAGCTTTACTGGATCCAGGATGCTTATACCACCAGTGACCGCTACCCTTATTCTGCGCCGTATAACGGAGCAACCAATTACATCCGAAATTCTGTTAAAGTCGTAATTGATGCATATAACGGGGATGTTAAATACTATATTGCCGATCCTGAAGATCCCCTGCTGCAAACCTATAGCAAAATCTTTCCCGGCTTGTTTAAGCCGATGGAAGAGATGCCTGAAAGCCTGATGGCTAATATCCGCTATCCGGAGGACTTATTTACAATACAGTCCCGGTTGATGCAGCTTTATCACATTACCGATCCCAACCAGTTCTACAGCCGGGAAGACCTCTGGGCGATTCCTACTGAAGTTGCCTTTGGCCAGGAACAGCTGATGGAGCCATACTATACTATCCTGCAGCTGCCCGGCTATGACGAGCCTGAATACGTGCTAATATTGCCTTTCACTCCGGATGCCAGGAATAATGTAATTGCCTGGATGGTCGCCCGCTGCGATCCTCCCAATTACGGGGATGTGGAAATTTTTGATTTCCCGCGGGAAAGGGTAATTCTTGGACCGAGGCAGGTTGAAAACAGGATTGACCAGAGTACCGAAATATCCGAACAGTTTACTTTGTGGGGCCAGGTTGGTTCGAGGGTGATTCGCGGAAACCTGCTGGTCCTGCCCATTAACGATGCCCTGCTCTACGTTGAGCCGATTTTCCTTGAAGCAGATACCGG
>SLBE01000231.1 GCA_007126465.1 Syntrophomonadaceae bacterium
CATAAAACTTATTCTCCATCAATGGATATCCTGGTATCAAGCAACCTGGAAAGGCTGCTTTTCGAATTAACCGGCCATGATTCGGAAAAAATAAACTTTTGGATGAACCAACTACAGTCTACCGGTGAATATAGCCCTGATACTAATACATTTAGTAAGCTGCAGGAGTTATTCTGGGCTAGTTATGCATCTGACCGGGAAACCCTGGACACCATTAAAGAAACCTACAGACAATACAACTACCTTTTAGATACACATACTGCAGTTGGAAAAGCAGTTTTAGAAAAGTATCTTGCCATAGAGAATGATAATTCCAGAACAGTTTTGCTTTCAACAGCCAGCCCTTTTAAATTCTGCGGCAGTGTAATAAATGCCCTCTTTGGGGAAAAAGAATACGAAGATAAATCTGAGCTTGAGTTGCTCGAAATACTGTCCAATAAAACCGGGAACCAAATACCCGCCAATTTAGCTAACCTTGCTAAAATGCCGGTAAAGCACAAGCAGGTGATTGAGCGGGAAAAGCTGCACAACCACCTGCTCCAAACACTTAACCTTTACTAGCAACTAATCAGCTTGCAACATTCGGTACTGCCCAACATGCTGAGAAAACTGAAGCGAGCATAAAGTGCAGGCAGGGTAATGCCGTTTTAGCAAAGCCTGAAGCGAAAGTAAAGCGAGTGAAGTTTCCTTCAACAGGCTTGGCAGTTACCTCTAATAGATAATTACATTTTAATGGCTGCCCTGCGTGCCGAATCTAGTAACCAGGGTTGCTCCTATAGCTACTGCATAAATTAACCATGACACAAACCAGCCAATAACCGGAATCATGCTAATGAGCCCGATTACTAAAACACCAATTGCAATAGCGCCGAGTGGGTTTATATTGGCAGATGGTGATGCTACATATGTTAGCCTTTCACCAACAAGGCCTGTGAGCGCAGCATAACCAAGAACTGCGGCTACTGCCAGAGCCATCAGGACAAACAAGATCAACGGAATACCGATTATCGAAAGACCAAGCATAACCATGACCGGTACCGCAAGGATTGTTGTCAGCAGGCCCCAGCCAATAACCGGGCCTGCATTTATAGAAATAGCATCTCCTGCCGCTTTAACCTGCCTCGGAAACAGGCTGTGAGTCAGGGCGGCAAAAGCAAATAAAATTAGCATATTAAGCATGCTCCTGGCTACATTACTGTAAAAGCCCACAAAGAGGGTTGGGAATAACTGCCAATCCCTACCCGGCCCTATCTGTGGTAAAAAACTGATTCTACGCATAATATCATTCACCCTGGTTATAACCTGATCGGCAATTCTTTCTCCCGTTCTCTCACGGGGACGTTCAACCAAATAATCATCTTTCATCTCTTCACGCAGTTCCGCCCGGGTTAACTCTTCGCCGATTTCCATTGAACCAACAAAGGCGGAATCAGCTTTTTTTATCAAGCCACGGTCTACATAGATATGACCGTCTACCGATCCGTCCGGACCCAGTTCCACCTGGCCCCGACCAAGGGTCACATCTCCTTCAACAAGCCCGTTGATGGTGATATTACCACCCTTGCTGCTAACATTTCCCCCGACAACACCGTCGATTCGCAGTTCGCCAAATCCTGACTCAACATCTCCGCCAACAGTTCCGTCGACCTGGAGCTTCCCAAGATCCCCGTAGAGGTTGCCGGCGACTGAACCGTTGATTATAACATCGCCCATCCTGGTCCTAACATCTCCACTGACATTGCCATTAACCTCAAGTTGGCCCATGTCAGTGCTGACATCACCATGGACATCGCCGTTTATTACGATACGCCCCATGTTATTCTTTACATCCCCGTTGACTACTCCGTTTACTTCTATGTCACCCATGTTCAAGGTAACGTTGCCATTTACTGCCGTTCCTTCGGAAATTGTAATTGAACCTGCTGCCTGGTCGATATCTTCATCAATTATTTCCATGGTTGAGGCAAATCCCGGAGAAGCAACCAAAATAATAAGGGCAAGCGTAAAAAGTGCAAGACACATAATTGCAGGTTTTTGCTTTTCAAGCATATTTATCACCTTCGCTTTATCAAACTTTTATTTGCACTTAACCATATGCAATCGCGGTTGCCTGCTGAAGAAAACTGCGCAGGCCGCTTTACAACCTGGCTTCTCCTACAGATGTGATCTCTACCCGGCTGTGTGAAAAAGAAGCAGACTTAACTAACCCATCAGCAATATACATTTCCAATGCTGTAAACTCAGGGCCTCCCAGTTCTCGTCCCCCGCCAGATTCAAGCTTTAAAACAAGCTTGCCTTCCCGGTCAGGTATAAGCCCTTCCAGTTCATGCCAGGCCAGCATAGCAACACCAAGGGCTACAGAGCCTGTACCACAGGAAGGTTCAAAGAAATCAGTATCAACATAGTGGGGGAAAACAACCCGAACATGACCTCCATGTTGAGGCTGCCAATCATATACCACGACATTTGGCTCTATTTCACCTGTTTTATCCTGAAATTCATGTTGAATATCTGAAAGAATTTTGCGGGTTGTACTATCCCACTTATCCAGGTCAATTTGTGGATAAGCTGCTTTAAACCTTTCAGCATTTACTACCAAAAACTTACCTGCCTGCATCACTTCCAGCCCTTTATGAATGGATGTGCCAATTCCCCTGTCATAACACTCTTTTACAAAGCTGTCCATGTTAGTCCTGATCCGCAGTGACTTGCCGGCATAGGTATCAATTGACAGATTTGTCGGCCCCCCGTCAGTATAAAGCATAATCTCAACATTAGAAGCATGCTGATCAACATCAAAAAGGGCTCCAAAATCAGTTTCAATTAAAGCAGCGCCCAGCACCTGGGTGAAACCTCCACATGCACTGATAAAACAGGGTAAGGAAGGCTCTGCTATTTTAGCTTCGATTTGTCCGGGTTCACCGGTAGAGTATAAAATACCGGCTTCGTGTCCATGCAAATGAGTAGGTGCAAGCAGCTGAACTGCCGTTTCAAGTTCCCGACCGACAGGCATTTGATCCCCTCTTAAAAGAACAATCAGGTTCCCGCCCATATGGCCGCGAACAAAATTAAAGTTCATAGTCATGGCATCCTCACAAAAGTATTAATTATTTTTCCAGGAGTGAA
>SLBE01000012.1 GCA_007126465.1 Syntrophomonadaceae bacterium
GATATGATGCGTCTTTTGCTGCGGGCTTTACGCAGAAGCGGGTTGCCCATTGCTTACAGCCAGGGCTACAATCCACACCCTCGTTTAACCCTGGCCCTGCCCCTGCCGCTTGGTGTTACTGCTTCGGAAGAATATGGAGAAGTATTTTTTTCTGAACCTGTCGGACCTGAAATATTTTTAGAAAAGCTTCGCCGGCAGCTGCCTCCGGCGCTGGAGCTAACCGGAGCATTCATTCGAAAGCCTGAACTGCCGCCCCTGGCGGCTGAGGTTAACGCTGCACTATACCGTGTATTCATAGAAACATATATAAATCAGGGAATATTCTTTCAGGAATTAAATTCTGCTCTTAAAAGCTTGCTGAATAAAGAAGAAATATTGATGGAGCGAAAAAATAAAAAAAAGAAGGTTACCTATAAAAACGTTCGCCCTTATATTTTCAAGGCGAATCTTAAAGAGGAAGAAAAGAATACTCTGGAGTTAAGCCTGCTTTTAAAAGCGGGCAGCAGCGGGGGAGTATCTCCTTTTCTTATTATTGAGGAGCTGCAGGCTGGATCAACACTCAAGTTAGCTGATAATGGGCTTTGGAGGGTTCACCGTCAAAAGCTTTACAAGGGTCCGGAAGAAGCCCTGCAGCCTCTACCCGAAGGGATGTGAGTATCTAATAATGGATAAAAAAATAATTGTTAATTGCGATAACCGGGCTACCCGTGTAGCTCTCCTGGAACAAGGCAAGCTGGTTGAAATGGATATTGAAAGGCCCCTGCAGCATAGAGTGGTTGGCAACCTGTATAAAGGGATTGTCGCTAATGTTCTGCCGGGAATGCAGGCGGCGTTTGTTGATATTGGACTGGAAAAAAATGCATTTTTATATGTTGACGATATTTTTACTGACTGGGATGATGAAAGCCCCCCGCCGGCCCGCAGTCCGATCGAAAAATTATTAAAGGCCGGCGAAGAGATTATGGTCCAGGTAATAAAGGAGCCTTATGGCAGTAAGGGTGCCAGGGTGACCGGGCAGATTACCATTCCCGGGCGCTACCTCGTTCTTGTCCCCGGAGCCGACTATATCGGGGTATCGAGACGGATTGAAAGCCAGGCTGAAAGGGATCGCCTGCGCAGGGAAGTAGAAAAGTTAAAACCCGAAGATTTAGGTCTGATCGTACGAACAGTTGCTGAAGGGGTCGAATCAAAGGTTATGGAGCAGGATCTGCAATTCCTGGTTCAGCTCTGGAATCGCATTTCTTCCCGTTTTGAGCAAAAAGCAGCACCGGCTATCCTGTACCAGGATCTTTCCCTGACCTGCCGTATAGCCCGTGATCTTTTTGTAGAAGAATTTTCCAGTTTTTTAATTGATAATGAGCATGAATATGATAAAGTGCGGGAAATTGTCGAATATATCTCGCCTCACCTGGTTCCCAAGGTTAAGTATTATAAAGAAAAAGAACCTATTTTTGAACGTTACGGGGTTGATGTTGAGCTGGAAAAAGCCCTGGCCCGCCAGGTCTGGTTAAAAAGCGGGGGGTATCTGGTATTTGATGAAGCGGAAGCTTTAACCGTGGTCGATGTAAATACCGGCCGCTATATCGGGCGGCGCAACCTGGCCGACACTATCCTCAAGACCAATCTTGAGGCAGCAGAAGAAATTGCCCGCCAGGTCCGCCTGCGTGATATAGGTGGTATCATAATTGTTGATTTTATTGATATGAGTATCGAAGAGCACAGGCGCAAGGTAATCGATAAGTTAAATTCTGTGATCAAAAATGATCGAACGAAGACTTATGTTCTCGGATTAACGAACCTTGGCCTGGTAGAAATGACCAGGAAAAAAGTTCGCCAGGATCTATCTGAGTATCTGCAGCAGCCCTGCCCTTACTGTGGAGGATCGGGCCGGGTGCTTACGCCAATAGTGGTAAGTACCAGGATCGAAAGTGAACTTAAAGAAGAATTGAAAAAAGAGCGCAGCAAGGCGGTCCTGGTTGAAATGCATCAAGAAGTAGCAGCCATTATTATCGGCAGCGGTGGAGGCAACCTTAAAAAACTTGAAGACGAGTTAAAGAGAAAAATCTTTATCAGGGGGACCGAGGATATGCACATAGAACATTACCGCATAGTGGCCAGGGGCAGCCAGAAAGAAATCCAGGCTTTGGCGCTGCCGGTTAAAGCAGGGGATGTTTTGGACTTAACCATTGAAGAGCCCCACTCAACCAACCCCAGCCACGGTATTGCCAGGATCCAGGGCTATGTAATTAACGTTGAAGGAGCCGGTGACAGAGCCGGTCAGTCAGTGCAGGTCGAAGTAAAAGAGGTAAACCGCACCTATGCGAGGGCGGTTATGAAATCAAAGTGAGTTAATAGATCATCCGCCCTTCAACGTAAAGGCGGGTTTTTTCCTGATCGGGGTTGGTAAATATTTTTTCAGCCGACCCCATTTCCACTATTTTACCTTTATCTAAAAAGATCACCTCATCGGCGATACGCCGGGCCTGGAAAACATTATGGGTAACCATTATTACAGTAATGTTTTTATCCCGATTCATCTGGCGAATCATATTTTCGATTAACTCAATATTGCCCGGGTCAAGGTTAGCTGTCGGTTCATCTAACAGTAACAGTTCAGGATCAAAAGCTACAGCCCTGGCAATAGCTACCCGCTGGGCTTCACCACCCGAAAGTGTGTCCGCTCTCCGGTAAGCCAAGCTTTGCATGCCGACCTGTTCGAGCAAACGGTTAACTTTTAGTTCTATAGCTTTTCGGCTGTAATTTCGGGCTTTTAAACCATAAGCAACGTTATTCCAAACGCTGTCTCTGAAAAGCAGGGTTTTTTGGAATACCAGGGCCATTTTGCGCTGAAGTTCAAGGCGCCTGTTACTGTTTGCCGGAACCGGATTGCCGTGTATATATAGGTGGCCGCTGTCGGGCCTGGTTAACATGTTAATAATTCTCAGCAGGGTGCTTTTTCCAGCTCCACTTGGGCCGATTAGGCCGTATATTTTCCCTGCCTGTATAGACAGGGAATCAATGCTTAATACTTCCTGGTCATAATTCTTTTTAATCTCCTGTAGTCTTACCTGGGGGTTATATGTATTAATTGCTGCGCGCCCCTCTCTGGATGTTATATAAAAATGAGTTAATAAAGAAGGAAAGAATGAGCAGGATCAGGCCCAGTCCAATGGCCAATTCAAAATTTCCTCTCCTGGTTTCAAGAACAATAGCTGTTGTCATAACCCTGGTTTGCCCGGCAATGTTACCACCAACAATCATAACGGCACCTACCTCGGCAATAATTCTTCCAAAGCCAGTTATAATGGCACCGAGAATTGTTATGCGCGATTCTTTTATTACCGTCCAGGTAATTAACCCCGGGCCGGCTCCCAGTGAAAGGGCCGTTTCCACCACGTCTTTACCACGGGAACGGACCCCGACCATGGTTAAGCCGGCGATGATAGGCGTGGCCAGGCTAATCTGGGCTATAATCATGGCAGTGGGAGTGTAGATCAAACCCAAAATTCCGAAAGGACCCATCCGCGAAAGCAGTAAATAAATTAAAAGGCCTGCTACAACTGGAGGAGTGCCCATCAGGGTGAAAATCAACTTACTGGCCAGCCGGGTTTTCTTTTCCGATTTCAAGCCAAGCAGGGTACCCAGGGGTACTCCAATTAAGGTTCCGATAATTATCGAAAGACCTGATATGCGCAGCGACAAAAAAACTATTTGCAGCAGGTCTGCATCCAGGGAGATAATTAAACGGAAAGCTTCAAAAATTCCTTCACTGAGTTGAGACAAACAATAACCTCCGCTTAGGGCCCTTTATACTTTAGTCCAATTCAATATCAGTAAAAAAAAGTTCTGTGCCGTTTACTTCATAAGACTCAATTAATTCCCGACCAGTTTCTGATGTCAAGAAGTTAATATATTCCATGGCATATTCGTAATTCACATGGGGGTGCCTGGAAGGATTAACAGCCATTATGCCATAGTAATTATAGAGAGCCGGATCGCCTTCGTACAGATTTACCAGCTCGAGGCCGGCCCTGGTTGCTTCAAAAGTGCCCCTGTCTGACAGGGTATAGCCTAAAACCTCATTAGCAAAGCGCAGGGTATCGCCCATGCCCTGCCCGATAGAATAATACCAGTCCCGGCCCTTGGTTTCAACTCCTGTTTCATTCCACAAACTTTCTTCCATTCTGTGGGTGCCTGAGTCATCACCGCGGGATACAAATTTGCTGCTTGATTCGGCGATCATAATGCATGCTTCCTTTGCACTTAAAGCTGCCTGGATACCGGCAGGGTCAGATTCCGGTCCGACGATAATAAAATCGTTATACATTAAATCGTGACGGTTTACAAAATAGCCTTCTTCAACCATGGCCAGCTCAGTATCACGATCATGAACCAGCAGCAGGTCAACATCACCACGCCGGCCGGTTTCCAGGGCTGCCCCGGTACCTTGTGATATCACTCGGACCGCGATGCCGGCTTGTTCTGTGAATACAGGGTTTACAAAGTCAAGCAATCCTGAATCATAGGTGCTGGTTGTTGTAGCCAGACGGATATACTTTTCCTCTTCGGGAAGGTTTTGATCGGACTCAGTTTCTTCACTGCCGCATCCGGCCAGCAGTAATAATGAAAATATAATGATAGGAAGTAATAACAAATGTAACTGTATTTGCTTAAGGTATTTTCTTAGTCTCATCTTATATGTGTCCATTCAGAATATATTTATGGTAATTGTTTAGCCTGCTTAGTTCTTATTGATGAAAATTAAAAAATCGCCATTTCCCGTTTGGAATAAGCGATAAACTCATTTACTTGCCTGGCCTTCTTTCCGCAACGGGAGGCACGACCGTTTCCAGCCGGACCCTAACGTCCATTCACCATAGTGGCATACATGTCACCTTAGATGTAAATGGATCGAAGGAAATAAATATTCAATTTTAATTTCACGTGCATTTTATAACAAGCCGTAACCCCTGTCAAGAAAAATTCTGGTCAAAATTCTGACCTAGGTTATGGGTGTGGAGTTGTTGCAAAATAGTTTGAATTAAGACATAATTGATTCAGGGGGTGAGGCAGGGATGCAGAAAAATCTCTTAAAAGCAATATTACGCAGTTTTAAGGGTGGGGCCTTTGCCGTAACTTACTGGGACGGGCAGACAGAAATTTTCGGAGATGACAGCACTATTGAACCGCCGGTGCGGATTATCTTTAAAGAAGAGCTTAATTTTAAAGAAATGCTGCTCGATCCTGTAATGCAATTTGGTGAGGCCTACCTGGATCAAAAAATCGATTTTGATGGGGATCTGCATTACCTGTTCAGGCTCCTGATAAAGAACGAGCATCTTTTCAGGGAAGGTGGTTTTAAGGACGGTTTATTTCAACGTTTCATGAAATACCGGGCTGCTTCACCTTTAGAGCTAAAACAGGATAATGCCTGGTGGCAATATGATCTTGGCACTGATTTTTACAAGCTATGGCTTGATAAGACCATGAGTTATTCTTGCGCATACTTTAAAGATCCAGGTGACAGCCTGGAGCAGGCACAGCTGCAAAAAATTGATTATACCCTGAAAAAGCTAAATTTAAAGGAAGGAGAAACCCTGCTTGATATCGGCTGCGGCTGGGGCTGGCTGATTATCAGGGCAGCGCAGAAATACGGAGTTAAGGCGCTTGGTATCACCATGAGCACTGAGCAGGAGGAAGAGACCAGTCGGCGGATTGAGGAAGAAGGCTTGCAAGACAGAGTGCAGGTACGCCTGGCTGATTACCGCGACCTGGCAGTAGAGAAGCTTACCTTTGATAAAATAGTCAGTCTGGGCATGTTGAAGCATGTGGGCAAGGAATTTATACCTGTCTATTTTTCCAGCCTGCAAAAGATACTGAAGCCACAGGGGCTTTCCCTGCTGCATACGGTGACCAGGCCTTTCGAGTCACCGCCTATGCCATGGATGGAGAAGTATATCTTCCCCTGGGATTATGTGCCCTCGCTGCGCGAGGTGCTGTGGAACCTGCCCGAGTATTCCTTTCATATCATCGATATGGAAAGTCTGCGCCTGCACTATGCTATGACTACCCGCCGCTGGGCAGAAAACTTTGAGCAGGTAACTGACCAGGTTAGTGAAAAATACGGTGAACGCTTTGTCCGGCTATGGAGGCTGTACCTGGTAGGGCGGTCGGAGCTATTTTTAAGCAGCGGTTTAGATGTCCATCAAATATTATTCTGCCGGGACTGGTGTAATGAACTGCCGCTGACCAGGGAATACCTTTACCGCTAGATTTTTACTGTAGTTATTCTCTTGTTTGATTGACAAAGGCAGGGGTGCGTGTTAAAATCTGCAATAGATTTAATACCGCACGGAGAAGGTTGAAAATGCCCCGCAAAACCGGGCTACCAGCTTCGGCGAGTCCTTACGGGGGGTAGTTTGTTTATGTACGCAATTATTGAGACAGGCGGAAAGCAATACCGCGCAGAGGAAGGTAAAACCATTCGTGTGGAAAAGCTTCCGGAAGAAAAAGGCGAAGAAGTTAAGTTCGACCGAGTATTAATGCTAAATGATGGCCAGGAAACCCGGTTTGGCAAACCTTACCTTGACGGCTGCTCAGTTGAAGGGAAAATACTAAATACCGGGCGTGGAAAGAAAATTACCGTTTTCAAATTTAAAGCTAAGAAAAACTATCGCCGCAAGCAGGGGCACAGGCAGCCGTATACTGATGTATTAATTAATAAAATTAGCTCATAATTGGGCATGAAGGAGAGGTGTTATAAATGGCTCATAAAAAGGGAGTTGGCAGTTCACGTAATGGAAGAGATAGTAATGCCAAACGCCTTGGTGTAAAACGTTACGGTGGCCAGGAAGTTAAAGCGGGCAGTATTATAATCCGGCAGCGGGGCACAAAATTTCATCCCGGCTTGAATGTTGGTAAAGGCAGTGATGACACCCTCTTTGCCAAGGCTAATGGTCGCGTTGTTTTTGAATACGACAGCCGTGCAAAAAAACAGGTTAGTGTTTATCCTGAAGAGGCGGCAGTAGTTAGCTAGGTGCTATTTGGCCCGGGTCTTGAGGTCCGGGCTTTTGTTTATAATATCCTTTTATTAGGGCGACGCTGCAGGTGATCGTGGTCTAATGTTCGTAGACGAATTAGAGCTTTTAGTACGCGGAGGCCGTGGTGGAAATGGTGTAGTCTCCTTCCGGCGTGAAAAGTATGTGCCTAAGGGGGGCCCCGATGGTGGCGATGGTGGCGACGGCGGAAGTGTTTACCTGTGGGCAGACCCTTCAAAACACAGTTTCTTAGATCTGCGCTATAAGAAGTCGCTGAAAGCGACTGATGGCACGCATGGGCGGGGTAAAGACCGTCACGGCGCAGCCGGCGCAGATTTATTAGTTCCGGTACCCCTTGGGACTGTAGTGAGAGATTCGAACAAGAATATCATAGCCGATTTAATCTCGCCCAACCAGAAAGTACTGGTTGCAGCCGGCGGCAGGGGCGGAAAGGGAAATGCCCGCTTTGCTACTGCCCGACGCAGGGTCCCCCGTATTGCCGAAAAAGGATTGCCGGGCGATGAGAAAAATATCTATCTTGAGTTAAAGTTAATGGCCCAGGTCGGTTTAGTCGGCTTTCCAAATGCCGGTAAATCAACCTTGCTAGGGCGTATTACTGAAGCCAGGCCAAAAGTGGCTTCGTATCCCTTCACAACATTAACCCCTAATTTAGGCGTGGTAAAAGTTGATGACAGCAGCAGCCTTATTATTGCCGATCTGCCCGGCCTGATTGAAGGCGCTCATGAGGGTGCGGGATTGGGACACCGCTTTTTACGCCATGTAGAAAGAAATTTACTCTTGTTATTCCTGATCGATTTATCACCCGAAGCGCACCCTGATCCGGCGCAGGCCTACAGCTTGTTAAAGGATGAGCTCAGAAAGTTCAGTCCTAAACTGGCAGACTATCCACGTGTTATTGTCGGCAATAAGATTGATCTAACCGATGCCGGTGAACAGTTAGAAGTGCTGCAAAAAGCAGTCAGTAGCAGCGAGGGCGAGGAAATAAAAGTCTTTGCCATATCTGCTGCAACCGGAGAAGGGGTAGAAGACCTGGTGCACTACCTTTTCAACCGTGTAACATTATTGGCAGAAGATAGGGCAGTCCGTGATGTGCAGGAAGAGGCGGTTTTTGGCCTGGTTGGAACAGAAGAGAAGCCCCTTCAGGTTAGCAGAGAGGGCGATGTTTTTGTTGTTTCCGGTACAGCAGTTGAAAAAATGGCTGCAAAGACCGATTTTGAAAGTGAAGATGCCCTGCTGCGCTTTCAAAATTACTGCAGGCGCAGCGGCGTTGATCAGCAGCTGAAAAAAATGGGGATCAAAGAAGGCGATACAGTGCGCATTGGTAATGAAGAATTTTACTACTACGAATAGTTGAGAAAGGGAGATAAAAGTGTTTTTTTTAGAATCCCGCAGCAATAAGTCCGGAGGTTTGAATATTGGTTTAATGGGCGGAACTTTTGATCCCATACACATGGGCCACCTGGTTACTGCCGAGGAGGCAAGGCAGCAGTTTGATCTTGATTATGTCATTTTTGTACCGGCGGGCATCCCTCCGCACAAAGATGAAGCTGCCATTTCACTGCCCGAGCACCGTTACCTGATGACATCACTGGCGGTTATGTCAAACCCGTCTTTTTTTGTATCCAGGATGGAGATAGATCAGGAGCAGCCCACCTATACTATTGACACTGTGAGACATTTTGCCTGCGGTAATGAGCCCGGTCCGGAGATTTTTTTCATTACCGGCGCTGATGCAATTCTTGAAATATTTACCTGGAAGGATTACGAGGATTTGCTGCGATTGTGCACTTTCATTGCCGTGTCGCGGCCCGGGTATTCTCTAGATCGCTTTTATGAATCATTAGATCGCAGCTGCCCCGATATGAGACATAAAGTGCACCTGCTGGAGATTCCTGCCCTGGCTGTTTCATCAACATTTATCAGGGAACGAGTAGCTTTAAGCAAGACTATAAAGTACTTAACTCCTGAACCGGTCGAACAATATATTAGAAAACATGGTCTGTATAAAAGCGGTGGCTAAGCTGGCTTTAATAACCTGCACTGGGTTATAATATAAATGGAGGTGAAAGTTTAAATGCAGAAGACTTTGTACGTGGGGAACATACCCTGGAGCACCAAGGAAGAAGAATTACAGCAATTCTTTTCCCAATATGGGGAAGTACTGGAGTGCCGGATTATCACAGAAAGAGCTACAGGGCGTTCCCGCGGCTACGGTTTTGTTGAAGTGAATGAAGAAAACATGGAAGATATGTTGGAAAAAACCAATGGTGCGGAACTGGAAGGGCGCAAACTGGTTGTCAACGAAGCTAAACCGCGTGAGCAGTAATAAATGAATTATACATCTCTAATGAAAGAAAAGCTGGATCACGAGCTATTCAGGCATTGTCTCGGAACAGCAAAAGCTGCGGCTGAACTGGCTGAGCGTTACGATGAAGATTCCGAAAAAGCCTACCTGGCAGGAATTGTCCATGATTACGCGAAATCTTTATCAGGGCGAGAACTGCTCGAAGTAGCTGATCAGATGCAGCTTCCTCTTGACTCTATAACCAGGCAGCAGCACAAATTGCTACATGCCCCGGTCGGGGCTGTATTGCTGGAGAAAGAGTTGGGAATCAGCGATCCGGAGATTTTAAAAGCTGTAGCATTTCATACTACCGGTCACGATAGAATGAGCACTTTCGAAAAAGTGCTTTACCTGGCAGACTATATCGAGGAAAACAGGCAGTTTGAAGGAGTGGAAAAAATCAGAAAGGCTGCTGAGAAGGATTTAGAACTGGCACTTTTGGCTGCTATTGATATGGCAATCCAATCAATTCTTGACAGGGGCCTGATGTTACATCCTAACTCGGTAGCTTTCAGAAATAGCCTGCTAAAAAAGCTGGCAGCAGAAAATAAACTTTAAATATGGAGGTGGTGCTGTTTGACACAGAGCCAGGCCAATGGTTCCCGTGAGTTGGCCTTATTTGCCGCGCAGCTGGCAGCGGAGAAAAAAGGGCATGATTTAAACCTGCTTGAAGTCGGACAGGTATCGATTGTTGCCGACTATTTTTTACTTGGCACGGGCAACTCGGCTGTCCAGGTTCATTCAATATGTGATCACCTGATAGAAAGCCTGAAAAAAGAAGGACATATTGCCTTACGTATTGAGGGATACCGGGAAGGCTGGTGGGTTGTACTAGATTATGGCGGACTGGTCATACATATCTTCCAGCCCGAGGCAAGGGCTTTTTATGATTTGGAAAGACTCTGGGCGGATGCCCCGAGGTTGACCATTGAAAGCAATGAAGACAGATATTTTGAATAATCAAGATATAGGATACAGGTGGTCGGACATTATGGTTAATGATGATTTTAAAAGAGTCTTAAATAAGGTAAGTGTGACTAAAACTAATCCTGCTGGTGAGGAATACACTTCCTTATCCCTGGCTGCTTCCAAAGAATTGGCAAAAAAAAATGGTTGCAGCAGACAACAGGTAGAGATTTACGCCCTGGAAAACGGGGTTGTCCCGGAAAGATACCAGCGCAGTACAGGGACTGTTGGCATAGAAGGCCAAATTAAGCTGCTTAAGGCAACTGTTGGAGTTGTTGGTGCCGGCGGGCTGGGTGGCTTTGTACTGGAGCTTTTAGCACGCATGGGCGTCGGCCGATTGCTGGTGGTTGATGATGATGTTTTCAGCGACAGTAACCTGAACAGGCAGTTATTGGCCCATGAGAAAAACCTGGATTTACCCAAGGCCGGAGCAGCCGAAAAGAGGATTTCTGAAATAAACGGGGCAGTGGCCGTAAAGGCTTACTGCCGTCGTGGTGAAAGCTCTAACCTTCCCCAGCTTTTTGAAGGTTGTGACCTGGTTATTGATTGCCTCGACAACCTCTCATCCCGTTATGACCTGGAAGAAGCCTGCAGAAAGCTTAATGTGATTATGATTCATGGCGCTATTGCCGGTTTTATGGGTCAGCTGGCTGTTATCAGGCCCGGGAAACCCCTGCTCGAATCTATCTATGGATCCAGATCTGAGAAAGCTGCAGACCGGGGAGCTGAGGTTACGCTGGGCAATCCGGCTACCACTCCGGCGATGCTGGCGTCCTGGCAGGCTAATGAAGCAGTTAAGTTACTGGCAGGCTTAGATGATGTCCTCCCCGATAATATAATGGTGATGATCGATTTGCAATCGGGCCATTTGCACCGGGTAGAAATTGGCTAAGTAAAACTAAATTATTGATGGCTTTTCATGCTCCGCAGTGAGCCGGGTGTTTTGTTAATAGCAATCCTGCAGCCTAAAGTGATACTTTGGCCGCTTATCCTATTGACAAGCCTGCCGGCCCTGCATATAATGTAAAATGTACTCGAGGTGACCATAGAAGATTCGATGAAGGGAAGCATTAAGCAGAATATTGCTATTTACAGAGAGCCGGTGTTAGGTGAAAAACCGGCAGGCAGAACTGCTGAACTCGTCCCGGAGATGCTGCGGTGAATTAACTTAGCCGCTGCCGTCTGACCGGCGATAACGGTTACAAGCGGGTAGCATAACGAGGGGCTGTGGCGCAGTGGGAGCGCGCTTCCTTGGCATGGAAGAGGCCGCGGGTTCAACTCCCGCCAGCTCCACCACA
>SLBE01000248.1 GCA_007126465.1 Syntrophomonadaceae bacterium
GATAGGGAAGCAGATATGGAAAGACCCTTTGTTCTGAAAAGGGGAAGCACTGTGATTGACTTTGCTGAACAGGTGCATCGAGATTTTCCGGATAAGCTGAAAAGTGCCCTGGTCTGGGGGTCTTCGAAATTTGACGGTCAGGCTGTTGCCCGTGAATATGTTCTGGAAGATGGCGATATAGTTGAACTGCAGCTTTAGATAGTTTATTTACAGAATGAAAATTATATTGCCTTAGATTCGGGGTGCAGCAGGATATTTTAATAATCATGCGAATTTAATTTCTATTAATCAAAAGGAGATGAGCTATATGATTTGGATAGTTTTAGCAGTAGTAGCGGTTATAGTTATATTCTTGATCGGTACATATAACAGCCTGGTATCACTGCGCCAGAGAATCAGAAATGCCTGGTCGCAGATAGATGTGCAGTTAAAAAGACGGTATGATTTGATTCCTAACCTGGTGAACACCGTTAAGGGTTATGCTACCCACGAGCAGGAAACCTTTGAAAAGGTAACCAAGGCCAGAAACATGGCCATAAATGCCTCGGATGTTAACCAGCAGGCTGAAGCTGAAAATATGCTTTCAGGAGCACTCAAGTCTCTTTTTGCGGTCTCTGAAAGCTATCCCGAGCTGAAAGCCGATGCCAACTTCAGGCAGCTGCAGGAAGAGCTGAGCAATACCGAGGGGAAAATTGCCTTCGCCAGGCAGTTTTATAACGATACAGTGATGAAATTTAATACTATGATCCAGCGTTTTCCGGTAGTTCTTGTTGCCGGCATGTTTGGTTTTCACAAGGAAGAATACTTTAACATCGAAGAAGGTTCTGCTGCACGGGAGGCTGTAAGAGTCGAATTTTAATCGGGAGATGCTGAATTTGAAACGAAAATCAAATATTGTACCCGGCAAATGGAGATTTAATATATTTATAGCTTTACTTGCTTTTATAGCGGTTATTCTGGTTTTCCCGGCTGATGCCGGGGCAGACGACCGCTCTTTCTATTTTCCACAGGTAATTATTGAAGCTGAGATAAAGCCTGACGGTTCAATGGAAGTAGTTGAAAATCGGACTTTCAGTTTCGATGGACGTTACCGGGGGGCCTGGTCCTATATTTACCTGAAGCATAATGCCGGGATCAGGGACGTTCAGGTCAGCGAGGGCGGTCAGCCCTATGAAGAGATGCCGGTCGGCACCCAGGATATACCCGGTATTTTCTATGTAGACTATAAACCCGACCATGTTTACATCGATTGGAGTTTTGAAGCCCAGAATGAAAACCGCACCTTTACAATAAGCTATGTAGTTGACAATGCAGTTCTGGTCCACCAGGATGTGGCCGAACTTTACTGGCAGTTTATTGGTGATGAGTGGGGGGAAAGAACCGGCTATGCAAAAGTTACCCTGACCCTGCCTGAGGGTGCCACACAGGATCAAATCAGGGCCTGGGGCCATGGACCTTTACAGGGGGAGGTAACAATAGTTTCTCCGACTACGGTCACCTGGGAAGTGGAAAATCTGCCTGCCCGGACCTTCCTGGAGGGGAGGGTTGCCTTTCCCCCGGAACTGGTTCCGCAGTCATCTAATTTTAGCGGACAGGAGGGATTGCCCGGTATCCTGGAGGATGAAGAGCGGTGGGCCCGTGAAGCCAACCTGCAGCGGACCAAGGGTTTGATAGATTATATTCTCGGACCTCTGCTGGCCATTGGCATGCTCATTTACCTGATTATTATCTCACGAAAGGCCAAACGCTCTCCGGATGCCTATGCGGGTGATTATTACCGTGAACTGCCGGGGAATTATACTCCGGCGGAAGCTGGCTACCTGGTACGTTTTAAAAGAAATACGCCAGAAGATTTTACTGCTACCCTGATGGATCTGGCCCGCAGGGGTCACCTGAAGCTTGAAGAATATGAAGGTGAAAAAGGCTGGCTTTTTAAGCGTGAATATACCGGTTACAGGATCATCCCTGCCGAAGGCGAAGATGATTTGAAACCGCACGAGCAGAAGTTTTATTCTTTTATTTTTAGCAAAGTAGGCAGACAGAACCCGGAAGGCGTGACCATGAAAGAAATTGAAGAATATGGCAAGAAACAGCGCAAGGAGACTGCGGAATTTTATAAAGACTGGAATGAAAGCATTAAGAAGGCCGCAGAATCCCACCAGTTTTTCAGCGGGGTTTACTGGCGCGGAGTCCTGGTGGGAGCCGCTGTATTGTTGTTGGGCCTGGTCCTGGTTCTTTTTGGTATGTTTGTCTCTGGTTTTGTCGGTTTAATAGGTGGTTTTATAGTGGCTGTTATGATTGCGGTATTGCCACGTTTTACGGCAAAAGGAGCCGATCATTATGCCAAGTGGAAAGCTTTTGAGCGTTTTCTGAAAGACTTTTCCAGCATGGATAAGTCAACAATTCCATCCCTGGCAATATGGGAACATTACCTGGTTTACGCCGTTACCCTGGGTGTAGCTAAGGAAGTAATGGAACAGTTGCACCTGGTTTATCCTGAGCTACGCAGCGACCCGTACCGTCTAAGCCCTGCATACGGCTTCATGGCTGTCAACCCGTCCAGTTTTGATAGTTTTAGTTCTTCAATGAGCCAATCATTCCAGAGCGCTTTTAGCTCGGCTTCCTCCGGCTCAGGGGGAGGGGGAGGATTCTCCGGCGGAGGAGGAGGCGGAGGAGGAGGCGGGGGTGGCGGTGCCCGCTAAGTTAAGTAAACGTCTAGGAAAACAATAATAGATTCCGGCACCTTTTTTTGTTATTAAAAAGAAGGTGCTTTTTTATTTAAATATTGGTTGATAGAACTTTAGCCATATGTTACTATATATGTATTATCGTATATAGTTTTTTTCAGGAAAGGGTGATGAGATAAGTTATGACTGCACAAAAAGAATATGAACTTGGGTTTTTTCACAAGTACCTGACCATATGGGTTGCCCTTGGCATTCTGGTAGGTGTTGGTCTCGGAAGGGTTATTCCCGGCGCTGCCCAGTTTTTGAGCGATATCCAGGTGGCACAGGTTAACATTCCCATTGCCATTCTATTGTTTGCCATGATGTATCCGATCATGCTGCAGATTGATTTCAGTGAGGTTGTAAACGCGGTGAAAGCACCGC
>SLBE01000251.1 GCA_007126465.1 Syntrophomonadaceae bacterium
CATACCTTTTTTCCGGCTTGTAACCTTCCAGGCACTCTTCCAAAACAACCAGAACTTCACTGTTTAAACTGCGCTTCTCTGCTTTCGACAACCTGCGCAGCTTATCCAGCAAATCTTCGGGGATATTACGTATAGTTAAATTAGGCAAGATTAGATCGCTCCTGTAGTTGCAATATAGTTACATTATAGCACTGTTACAGTTGCGGAACAAGTCAACTCAGCTCGGAGTGCCTTGTTATTCGACAGGAGTGGAATATAGTTGTTATAATATATTCTGATTATCAACTCAAGTTATGCTAAGGGTGAAGCTTTTTGCAAAACAATACAGATGAACTGGGCAAAGAAAATATATCAAGGCTGATTTACCAGTATTCTCTCCCCGCCACAATCGGCATGGTCGTCGCTGCCACCTATAACATCGCTGATACAATCTTTATCGGTAGGCTGGGCAGCGAAGCGATCGCCGCCCTTTCTATTGCTTTTCCCGTCCAGATGTTCCTGGCTGCAATCGGGGTTGGTGTGGGTGTGGGGGCCGCCTCCCTGATTTCCCGTTCACTCGGGGCAGGCGATGTACGCACTGCCGAAAAAGCAATTGGGCAGGTCATCAGCCTGGCATTAATTTTTGGTCTTCTTGTAGCTGTTTTGAGCATATTTTACCTCCAGCCCTTACTCTCACTGATTGGAGCAAGGGGCGTAGTTCTTGGTTATGCTGAAGATTACACAGCGGCAATTACTACCGGCTCTTTGTTCTTCTTTCTGATTCTGGGTATGAATAATGTTGTCCGGGCTGAAGGCAGCCCAATTTTATCTATGCAGGTAATGATCGGCTCATCCCTGCTAAACATTGCTCTTGACCCTATCTTCATTTTCGCCCTGGGTTTGGAAGTGCAGGGCGCTGCCATAGCTACAGTGCTGGCAAAAGGATTGGGTGCCATTGTCCTTCTGGCCCACTTCATCAGCGGGCGCAGCAACCTGACCCTCTGCCGCCAAAACCTGCGCCTTGACTGGATCATTGTTAAAGAAATTGCCCGGATTGGATTAACCAGCATGCTTCGCCTGGTGGCTAAGAATTTCTCCCTGGCTGCCACCAACATGGTCCTGGCCGGCTACGGCCATATCCCCATTGCCGCCATGGGTCTTTATTTCCGCCTGCAGAGCCTGATCATCATGCCGGTAATCGGCTTTTCCCAGGGACTGCTCCCGATAATGGGGTATAATTATGGTGCCAATAAAAAAGAACGGATCAGGGAAACGGTAGTTAAAGGCTTTGTTATCAGCACTGCCTTTATTACTGTGCTGGCCCTGGTCAACTTCCTTATACCGACCACCTTGTTAAGCGCCTTTACCTCCGACCCTGAACTTTTAAGCCTGGGCAGCTACGCCCTGCGGATCATGATCCTCATGTTTCCCCTGATCGGCATACAGTTAATAGCCAGCGTGTTTTTTCAGGCCATCGGCAAAGCTGTGCCCGCTCTGATCCTGTCACTGTTGCGGGAAGTGATGATTTTTATTCCCCTGCTGCTGGTTTTTTCCGGCTATTTCGGCTTAGACGGAGTCTGGATTACACGCCCGGTTACTGACCTCCTGGCTTTTATAGTTACCATTACCATGGTTGCCAGCGAGCTACGAAAGCAGGAGATTCCACTCCTAAGGCTAGGCCGAAAGAGTAAAGGCAAGGCGGCATGACCAGCTAGCGCAGTTTCCTTAAGCAGGCTTGACAGTTAAGATGATTTTCAGCTATCCACATCGATACCCACCATTTTCATTAGTGCTATGGCATTGGTGCTGGTGGAAACACCGGGCTTCAACTTGTAGTCAAAACTAATTCTATCGTTTTCGATTTGATCATCAAAGTGATAGTTTTTTACAAGTTCGGGACTCTCATCCGCAAGAGCAGCCAGTTCCAGGTCATGTGTGGTCAATAACCCCAGGGTAGGCAAACTTGATAACATCCGGATAACAGCTTTAGTGCCAAGGATTCGATCTTTTGAATTTGTACCCTTAAATATTTCATCCAGCAGGTAGATTATTTGCTCACCTGACCTGGCAGCTTCGATCACCATTTTTATCCGTGTGAGCTCTGCATAATATGTAGATACTCCCTGGGTCAGATCATCTACAACCTGCATCTTGGAATAGATGGGCATATATGCAGCCTTTAGGCTCGCGGCACAGACAGGAGCCCCTGCATATGCCAGTACCAGGTTTAAGCCAACAGTCCTGAGCAGGGTACTTTTCCCGGACATATTAGAGCCGGTTATAATTAAAGCTGTTCCGGGTGACGGCATTGCAAGATCGTTGCAGACCCTTACTTCCGGATTGATCAGGGGATGGCCGAGCGAAGAAGTATTTAATACCGGGGGCTCTTCAGTAATTTCAGGATAGACCCACCCGGGATTATCATAAGCTAATCCGGCCAGGCTGACCTGAACCTCGAAATCGCTTATAACACCCAGCCAGGTTTCCAGGGAAGCTCCGGATGACTTCTTCCAAGTAGAGAGCTTTTTTGCCGTAAACAAATCCCAGAAAGTGAGAGTATTGACCGGAACATAAAGAATCGGATGGTTATGGCGAAACTGGGTTAAATCCACTATACCTGCCAGGGCTTTAATCTGTTTTGAAGCTGTTTGCCCTTTACCGGTTAAGTTTTCCTGCAAGCGCCGGAGGCGGGCAGCATTAAAGCTGTTACTTTCGATACATTTTAAAAGGGCCGCATACTGTTTTAAGCGGTCCGACGCTACCTGGGTCCGGTCAAATTCCCGGTGGATTTTTTTTGCGGTTGAAAACACAATCCCATACTGAACTACTGTTAAAGCAAGAGGCACGGGTAGCGGCAGATGCTGCAGGTAATAAAGTAGAAAAAGCAAAGCTGTTATAAAGGGTAAAATCAACAGGAAGTTTGGGATATTTACCCCAGCCTGCTGATCTTTAGACCAGGCCAGAAGCTCTTCTGGGTTTTCCTGCTTAATCTTATTTTCCATCCCGGCAGCCTGGAAGCGCTGTCTCCAGTCAAGCTTTTCCGAAAGCTCTTTTACGCTTTCCTGTCTTTCGAAAATTGAAGCCGGATCCTTCTGCCCCTTTAGAATATCTGCCAGGGCTTCCTCTCCAC
>SLBE01000047.1 GCA_007126465.1 Syntrophomonadaceae bacterium
CAGCGGCTGGTGGCCGCAGCCGCCGCAGGCGCGCTGCTCCTGGTCCTGGGTGGCGTCTGGTTGTGGGCTTCCGGTCAGGTTCGGCAGGCAGAGGACCAGCTCGCTGCGGAGCAGAACGTGACCGCAGGACTGCGTGCAGAGGAAGCCGAGTTGATCGCCTTCCGTGACCTCGCCGACCGACGAGATCAAGCTGTCGAGGTACTCGTAGCGAGCCTCAGCGAAGAGGTCTCGGTAGCTGGGGTGCTGCAGGACCTGGCAGCGGTGATGCCGGAGGATGCGCAGCTCGACACGTTCTCGCTCAACCTTGCAGCGCCCCCTGAGGACCGTGCCGATGTCGTCGGATCCTTCAATCTGACTGGCCAGACGCTCGCTGCTCACGCACCTGGGGTTGAACGCATCCTCCTCTCGATGGAGAAGATCACGACGTTCGGTGACATGTTCCTGAACTCGTCGTCCCTGGCGGATGACCTCGAGGAACTGGACGACCGAGTCGCTGCCTACTCACTCGACGGGATGATCCGTACGGAGGCGAGGACAGAACGTTACGCCGACGGACTCCCAGGAGAGCTGCGATGAACAGGGCCATGCTGTTGCTCGCTGCCTTCGGTGCCGTACTGGTGGTAGCTCTCTTCTACATCGTTGTCTTCCAACCAGCTCGCGAGGAATTGGCAGAGGTGGAAGCTCAGATCGAGCTGGAGATCAACGAGCAGACTCGTCTCCAGGATGAGATCGAGAGGTTGCAGTCAGTCAGAGCGGAAGCGCCCACTGTCGAAGCAGAGCTTGCAGCCGGAGAAGCGATCGTTCCCAGGGATCCCGCCCTTCCGGCTCTCATCAGGCAGCTCCAGCTGGCGGCGGACGAGTCGGGTCTCACACTCGCAACCGTGTCGACGCAGCGACCGACAGCCGTCCCCGAGTCTGCTGAACCCGGTCTTTCCGCGATCAGCACGAGCATGCTGCTCGAAGGCGGTTACTTTCAGGTCGTTGACTTCTTACGTCGGCTCGAAGAGCCTGGGATCACACCACGCGGCATCCTCTGGGAGAACGCAACCGTGTCGCGTGCTGATGGGGAGTATCCGGATCTCTCTGTTGCTCTCACCGGGATGGTCTTCGCCGTCATCGATGCGCCGCTACCGCCGGAGCCAGAGGTCGACGAGGCCGATGCGGGGCCCACTGATGACGATCAGGGCACTGAGGAAGATCCCACTGGCGATGCGGAGGACGGATCGTGAGGACGTCAAGGGCACGCCGGCTACGACCCGTCCTGCGGAAGCCACGTCCGCACCTGCGTCCGCTGCTCATCTCGATGGGGGCAGCCCTTGCCGCCCTGGTGGTCGTCGTGGTGTGGACCGCAGGTTCGGTGACGAGCGACCCCGGCCCCCAGGCGCTTCCGGATTCTGCGCCGGCAGCGGTCGAGGGTGAGGACGACGTCGAAGCAGCCGAGAGCGCAGACGAGCCGGTCTTGCTGCCACTCGTCACCTACGAACTCTTCCTGGCACGTGATCCATTCGAGCCGGTCGTTCCCGAGCCTGCTCCCTCCGCACCGAACGCGCAACCGAGCGCTCCCACTGATCCAAGCGATCCGGATGCCCCCCCGGCTGACCCGAACAGCACCGAGAACTCCGATACTGCTCCGGCGCCCAGCCGTTGCGTGAGCGGTACCGAGGTCGTGTGCGACGGCCGTGTCATCACGGTCATCGAAGTCTTCGAACAGAATGGCGAGATGCTCGCCATCCTGCAGGTCGACACGATGCGGTACGAGGTGCGCGCCGGTGACGTGGTGCTGGACACCTTCGAGATCGTCTCCGTGTCGGCCGATGAGGTGCGGGTGCTGGTAGGCGACCGACTGGTCGAGATCATCGTGGGAGACAACGCGCTGAAGTAGCGCTGGTTCTTCGAGCACTGCCGGCGACCTACTGGCAACGTCTGGGCTTCGGAAGCAGGGCGTCCTTCGTGCGCGGGGTCAGTCGTAGCTCGCGGTCGGGCGGTCGGCCGTGACACGGTTCAGCAGGGGCTCGCTGCTTCGCGTCCATCATGGCTCGACCATGCCCGGTAGCCCTCAAGTGTGCGTGGGAGCGTGCCGATGGCATCGGACAAGGATCGTGCGTCCGCACGGTCGGAACGTTCCAGCCCTCGGAAGGACGTCTTGTGGATGTCGTTTCACGAGGTCGCCATGACCGCAACGCTGACCAGGGCGGCTTCACGCTTGCCGAGCTGCTGGTGGCGATGCTCATCATCGGCATCTTGTTCGCGGGCGCGGCCAGCGCACTCATCAACCTCACACGAGCCTCGCTGAACAACGAGCGCCGCGTCCAGGCGACCGCCTTGGCGATGGAGCTCCACGAGGCTTTCCAGGCCATGCCTTGGGGTGATGCCGTCCTGTACGAGGAGGAGGCAGCAGCGCTGTCAGGTCTTGATGAGATCGGTGAGGACGGAACGACCTGGAACGGTAGTGCGCTCGTGACCATCGACGAGAGTTGTAGCAACGCAGAACGCGGATGCGAGTGGTTGGACGTCGTGACTGTGGACGGGCGTGACTACCAGGTGCAACGAGTCATCACCTGGGCGGAACGTGCGGCCAGCTCGGATGAGGCGATCAAGCGCTTCACGACCATCGTTCGCTGGGACGTTCTCGGTCGTTCGGTGGAGCAGCGCCTGGACTCTGAGCGTGCTGGCACGTTCATCGATCTCGGGATCGATCCCGAAGCGACACCGACCTTCGATGTCGTGCCGTCCAGTGTCCAGCTGGATACAGACGGTCACATCGAGATGTCCTTCCGCCTTGATGCGGTCTTCCCCTCTCAGATGTCCCCCCAGGTGAACAACGTCCAGGCCACGTTGCAGACAGACGGCGGTCCGTCGATCACCGTCGACCTCAAGCCCGTACTGCTTGCGGAGACCGTTCGACGCTACACGTTCACACCGCCATACACGGACGACAGCGGGGTGGAGGTGAGCTTTCCGGTCGGTACGCAACTCGTCACGTTGTCCTACAGCTACGAAGGACAGACCCAGGAGATGGATACGCCGCTGACGTTCGTGGGCCCGCCTGAAGGCGGCGATGACCCGACACCCGGTGACTACACCGGGACGATCGACTCCGCGACAGC
>SLBE01000223.1 GCA_007126465.1 Syntrophomonadaceae bacterium
ACGCTGCCCGGGCGGTTTAATAAAGATAGGGTTCGAATAAATCCAGGGCCGGGGACGGCGCAGTAATGGAAGATAGTAAACCTCTACCCTGTATACTCCAGGTTTAGAAGGCCTGAAAACTGCGCTATGATCATTTGCCTCTTCCAGTAATTTGCCGTTATAAATCAGGCGAATTTGCGATCTCCTTGCCGGAGATTTCACATGCAGCTCCAGGTTTTCAATACTGTCTGTTTCACCACCCATATGAACATACCCTTGATCGGTTTTTGCGAAGAAGTAAAAATCGCGGCCCTGATGCAGACTGTCAAATGAAAAATAACAGCACCCGCTCTTTAAAGCACCTAGTATTTGCTGCCTGGCCTTTTTAAGCTCTTTACTAAGCTCTTCCTTTAAAACAATATAAGTGTTTATGGTTTTAAATAAGTAATAGTAAGGAAAAACTACTACCCTAAAGGGACCAAACTTATAAGGGAAAGCGTGCGCGTCACTGCTCCCGATGCCAACAGTAAGGCCATGATGTAAGTTATAGCAGTCCCATAAATGAAGCAGTTCAGGTGGGGGGCCGTTCATTGCCCCTTTTCGATCAAGAATAAACCAGTACAATGTTTTTAAAAGAGAAGGATGCCTGCCCCGCCAATGCGATGTATAATTCCATATTTCCATACCGTTAAAATTAAAAACGGGCCAGCTGTTCCAGGGATAAGCTTTACCTTTTTCCAGGTAAGGGGACCCCTTTTCAAATGGATGGGCCAGGAAGCCAATCCCTCCTGCAGCGCCAACCTGGTCAATAACCTGCTGAGGCTCAGCTTCATTGGAAGTAATCATTTTGTTCAGACCAAGAGCCAGGTAGTGGCATTTGTTCCGGTTTAACTCTGCCCCTACAAGAAGCACAACCCCACGGCGGATTGATTCTTCGGCCAGACCGGCCAGGGTCTCGTGATCAGCAATTATGACATAACTAAGATCGGCAGCGGCTGCATCAGATATAATCTCTTCTATGCTTCCGCTGCCGTCAGAATAATGGCTGTGAATATGAATATTACCCGGATAGTTATACATGGCCGCTACATTTTCGCCCGGACAACATCCTTAATCTTCATCAGGCGGGTTAATGCACCACGCTCACTTTCATCCAGTTTCATAGTTATATATTTTATTGTTTCCTGAAGTTTTGGAATCAGGACATGCTCAAGAGCATTAACCCGGCGGCGGGTTTTCTCAATTTCTTCAGCAAGCAGCTGAACCGATTTCTCTACCTCCGCCAGTTCCATCAACTTGGGGAGTATTTCAGATAACGTTTCAATAGAAGTATCAAGTTCAGCAGAAGTATCTGCAAAGCCGTACGGATAGATACTGCTTTCTTCTTCACCGCCCGATTCTTCTTCTGCCCAGTGGAACTTTGGTGCATAAACACTCATGATGTTTTCCTTGCTAATTTCCAGGCTGAGTTTTTTGGTCGGATACATCAGGGCTTCTTCAAGATTTTCTTCAGGCATTACCGCACGGGCCAGTAAAAACTTAGAAAAAGCGCCGGTTAGCTCTTCCTCCATATGCTCACGCAGGTCCTTGTTTTTCCGAACCAGGATTATAAACTGGCGGATCAACTCGTCCCTTTTATCTTTGAGCAGTTTATGGCCCCGCTCCGCCATTTTCAATCTTTTTTTCAGGCGGTTAAGCTCCATGCGGGTTGGATTAACCCGTATTTCCATGATCTAATCCTCCTCCTGCTGCTGTGGCAGGTATTTCTCGAGGTTTTTATCGCTAACTCTTTTCAATTCAACACGGGGTAGTAAGGCCAGCAGTTCCCAGGCAAGCTTCAGGGTATCCTCAATGTCACGATCCTCTTCTTCACCCTGGGTCACATAGCGATTTTCAAATTCATCGGCAAAGCGGGAAAATTTCTTATCCGCTTCAGATAAAGCCGCTTCACCTAGAATAGCAGCAAGTTCCTTGGCTTCCTTACCGCGCGCATAAGCAGCATAAAGCTGGTTCATGGTGTCGGCATGGTCTTCCCTGGTCTTGCCTTCTCCAATTCCCTTATCTTTAAGCCTGGAGAGTGAGGGCAGCACATCGATCGGGGGATATAATCCCTTGCGGTGCAGTTCCTGGCTTAAAATGATCTGACCTTCAGTAATATAACCTGTCAGGTCTGGAATCGGGTGAGTTTTATCATTCTCGGGCATACTGAGAATAGGCAGCTGGGTGATTGAACCTTCGCGCCCTTCTATTCTACCCGCTCTTTCATAAATAGAGGAAAGATCGGTGTACAGGTAACCGGGGTAACCACGACGGCCGGGAACCTCTTTTCGAGCTGCAGAGATTTCCCGCAGGGCTTCGGCATAGTTTGTAAGGTCTGTTAAAATTACGAGAACGTGCATATCCTTTTCGTATGCCAGGTATTCGGCTGCAGTCAGCGCCATACGCGGCGTGGCAATACGTTCAATCGCCGGGTCATCGGCAAGGTTAATGAAAAGAATCGAGCGTTCAATCGCCCCTGTTTTGCGGAAGTCACTGATGAAGTAATCGGCCTCTTCGAAAGTAATACCCATGGCAGCAAAGACAACAGCAAAACTTGATTCAGTTCCGAGCACCTTAGCCTGACGGGCAATTTGTGCAGCCAGCCTGGAATGGGGCAACCCGGAGCTTGAGAAAATTGGCAGCTTCTGGCCCCGCACCATGGTGTTCATGCCGTCTATTGCTGAAACACCGGTCTGGATAAACTCGGAAGGATAATTACGGGCATAGGGGTTAATCGGAAACCCTTCAATATTAAGCCTCTCTTCCGGAATAATCTTTGGCCCCTGGTCGCGGGGTTGACCTAATCCACTGAAAACCCGGCCAAGCATATCCATCGAAACCGGAAGCTCAATTGATTTTCCTAAAAAGCGAACCTTGGCTGTGCCAATATTAATCCCCGTTGAACCTTCAAATACCTGGACCAGTGCTTTATCACGGTCAACTTCCAAAACCTGGCCGCGGCGAACTTCCCCACCGGGCATCTCAATTTCAGTTAGTTCACCGTACTTAATTCCTTCTACATTTTCGACCAGCATCAACGGGCCGGCAACATCGACAATTGATTTATATTCTTTAAG
>SLBE01000209.1 GCA_007126465.1 Syntrophomonadaceae bacterium
ACCTTAATAAAGAACTTCAGGATTTGCAAAAGAGGTATGCTTCCACCTCAACAACTGTAGAGAAAGAAATTGAAAACTTAAAGCAGGCCAGAAATAAACTGGAACAGGCTTTATCATTTGAGCAGAAGCAGAAAGAAAGTCTCCATGACATTAACAGCCGGCTAAATTTGTTGAAAGAGCAGGATAATGCCCTTTCAGGCTACTACCGTGGCGTTAAAGAAATAATGCAGGCCCGTGAAAAGCTAACAGGTGTGGTCGGGCCCGTTGCAGACTTAATATCGATTGACAACCGTTACGTTCAGGCTGTTGAATCTGCCCTGGGCAGTTCACTGCAGTACCTGGTCGCTGAGTCTGAAAAATCTGTGCAAAATGCGATTCATTATCTCAAGGAAAACAACAAGGGTTGGGCTACTTTTTTACCACTTGATATTTTGAAGCCGGCAGCAGATCCACTGGAACGCTTTGATGGATGGCGCGAACTTGACGGGGTATTCGGCAAGGCTTCGGAGCTTGTAGATGCCGATAAATCCTATCGTAAAGCAATTGATTACCTGCTTTCTTCAGTTCTTGTCTGTAGAGACCTGCAATCTGCTTCTAATGCTGCCCGCCATATTAAATACAGCTGCAGAGTTGTTACCCTCGAGGGCGAAATGATTAACCCCGGGGGCATTATGAGGGGCGGCAGTTTGCCTAAACGTAATGCCGGCATGCCTCTTGGCAGGCGTAAAGAGATTGAGGAACTAGAAACGAAGAAAAAGCTGTTCTTAAGTGAGGTTAGTAAAACTGAAAATGCTGTTAATCGGGAAAAAACGAATTTAAAGGCTGTAGAAAACGCTGCCGAGCAGGCTGAAAAAGTTAAAAATGATTTAGAAAAGCAGTTGAATGACCTGCAGAAAGAGCATGATCAGGTCAGGAATGAACAGGATAATCTGCAGGATAAATACCAATCGCTTAATAACAATCTTCAGGAACTAGATAATGAAGAGCAGGAAATTGAGGATCGTTTAATTTCGCTCAAAAAAGACATCAGAGAATACAGCCAGTCTATAGAAAGCCTGGATAAAGAGCTATCCGGAGTAAAAGAAGAGTATAGAGAATTTATTGAACAAAAGAATTCTATGGATCAGGAAATAACCGGGTTAATGGTAAAAATCACATCTTACACTGAACAGCGTGATGCTATAGCTGCGAGGATCGAAGAAATTGAAAAAAACTTAAAAAGTCCTGCTGCAGAGATAGAAGAGAAAAACAGCGAATACGAAAAACACACAGGGGAATTGGAAGAAAATCAAAATAAACAGGCATCGATAAAGCAGGATATTGACAATCTGACTAAAGAAAAGGCAGATCTGATTGCTGAGGTCGAAGAAAAGAATAAGGTGGTTAACCAGGTTGAAGCTGACCTGATTGACCTGGAAGAACAAGGTAAACGCAGGCAAAGTCAATTGTCTCGCCAGGAAAAAAGAGAACGCCAGCTTTCGGTTGAGCAAACCAGGCTGGAAACAGAGATTAACTTCCAGGAAATGCGCTTCAAAGAGCAATTTAAGAACTTGGAACTAGTTAATCTTGAAGAGGAGTATGACCCTGAAGAGAGCAGAAGGTTGATTGATAACCTGAAAGAAGATCTGGAAGAACTTGGCGAAGTGAATCTTGGTGCGATTGATGAACTGGCCAGGTTGGAAGAAAGAATTAATTTTCTTAAGGATCAAAGAGATGACCTTCAAAAAGGTGAAGCATCCCTGCAGAAGGTCCTGGCAGAAATAGACCAGCGCATGGAGCACTATTTTAATATTGCCTTTAAACAGATCAGTGAAAATGTGAAGCAAACATTCGAAGAACTTTTTGAAGGCGGTAAAGTTGTGCTCAGGTTAACGGATCCTGATAACGTCCTGGAATCTGGAATAGAGATAGTAGCGCAGCCTCCGGGGAAAAAACTGCAAAATATTACTCTTTTGTCAGCGGGCGAAAAAGTGTTAACCGCTATAGCCCTGGTATTTGCAATCCTGCGTTTCAAGCCGGCTCCTTTTTACCTGCTTGATGAAGTGGAGTCTACCCTGGATGACGCAAACCTTTCAAGGTTTACAAGGTTTCTAAAGCGTTCAGTCCAGCAGGCTCAGTTTATCCTGATAACTCACCGGAAAAGAACCATGGAAGAGGCCGAGGTGTTATATGGAGTTACCATGCCGGAACCGGGTGTTTCCCGCCTGATGTCATTGAAAATAGAAGATAATCTTATTTCCAGCAAGGGGAGTTAGTGTAAATGAGCTTTCTAAATAAGTTTAGAAACAGCCTTTCCGGCAACAAAACCGGTTTTATAGATCGTTTGGGCAGCCTTTTCAGCAGCGGGGAGATTAACGAAGAATTTTATGAGGAACTGGAAGAGATTCTTGTCAGCGGTGATGTCGGTGTAGAAACTACCGTGAGGCTGGTTGAAGAGCTGAGAAATGAAGTAAAGGAATCAAGGTTAAAAGAGAGAGCAGAGGTAAAAGAACTGCTTATTGAGAAGCTAACTGAAATAATGGCTTCATCAGAAGATGATATCCAGATTAAAGGTGAGCCTCATGTTATTCTGATGGTTGGGGTAAATGGTTCCGGCAAGACAACTTCTGCGGCTAAACTTGCAAATCTCTACAAGCAGGAAGGTAAATCTGTGCTCCTTGTTGCAGGGGATACTTTTCGGGCTGCGGCCATTGAGCAGCTTGAAATTTGGGCAGAAAGAGCCGGGGTTGAGCTGATCAAACAACAGGCTGGATCAGACCCTTCAGCCTTATTTTTTGACGCCATGAATTCGGCCCGTGCCAGAAACATAGATCTGGTTATTGGTGATACAGCCGGCAGGTTGCATAATAAATTTAACCTGATGGAAGAGTTGAACAAAATCAATCGGGTTGTCGGGCGCTGCCAGGAAGGTGCGCCGCATCAGGTTCTTCTTGTTTTAGATGCAACTACGGGACAAAATGCTATTGCCCAGGCTAAGAGCTTTAATCAGTCACTTCCTGTTAGCGGTTTAATCCTTACAAAATTGGACGGTACTGCCCGCGGGGGGATTGTAGTCAGTATCCAGGATTCCCTTGGTATTCCCGTTCGTTATGTTGGTTTGGGTGAAAAGATTGAAGATCTTGCTCCTTTCGAACCTGCTCAGTTTGCCCGCGCTCTCCTGGAATCATAAATCATTCGTAAAAAGAGGTTGCCAGCGCTGTGTTTTTTTGTTATACTCCGTCTGTAAAGGTAAAAGGCTTTACAGGAGGATAATATGCTTGATCTGCGTATAAAGATAAGTGTGCTTTACGATATCTATTCGTCGCTTTTAACCAGCAGGCAGCAGGAAATATTAAACCTTTACTACAGTAACGACTATTCTCTTGCTGAAATTGCCGAAGAATACAATATAAGCCGGCAGGCTGTTCATGACTTGATTAACCGGGCAACCGCATCACTGGAAAACCTGGAAGACAAACTGGGCCTTTACCGGCTCTTTCAGATTCAGCAGCAGCTACTCGTCGATGCGGAAGATGTGCTTGATAAAGATAAGTTGACCGAACAGGAACTTGGAGAGTTAAAGAGTATCATTGCAAGACTGCGATCAACTATTGAGCAGTGACAACCGTTGCCGTGCCTTATTTGTCACATAGACGATAAGTATTAACTTTTTAATAAGATGGAAATTGGAGTTGTCTGAATATGTTTTCTAACCTTGCCGATAAACTGCAGAACACATTAAAACAGCTGCGTGGTAAAGGTAAGCTCAACGAAAAAGATGTTGATACTGCAATGCGCCAGATAAAACTGGCCTTGCTGGAAGCTGATGTTAATTTTAAAGTTGTAAAAGATTTTATAGCTTCACTCAGGGAAAGAGCAGTCGGGCAGGAGGTTATGAACAGCCTTACACCCGGGCAGCAGGTCGTTAAGATTGTAAACGAAGAAATGACAAGGCTGATGGGGGAAAAACAGAGTGATCTGATTACTGCAGAAAAAGGACCGACCGCGATCATGATCGTTGGTCTGCAGGGTTCAGGAAAGACAACAACCGTTGTTAAACTTGCTTCTTACCTGCGTCGTTCCGGAAAAAACCCTCTTCTTGTTGCCGCTGACATTTACAGGCCTGGTGCTGTTAAGCAGCTTCAGGTTTTTAGTGAATCGGTTGGAGAAAAAGTTTACAGCAATGAAGAAGCAGACCCTGTTGATATCTGCAAAGAGGGCTTAAAGCTGGCAGAAAAGGATAGTCATGACACAGTTATCTTTGATACTGCCGGCAGGCTTCATATCGATCAGGAGATGATGACTGAAGTTGCGACAATTAAAGAAGCTGTGAATCCTCATGAAGTGCTCCTGGTTGTAGACGCAATGACCGGTCAGGATGCAGTTAATGCTGCAGCTTCATTTAATGAATCAGTCGGACTGACCGGGGTTATATTAACTAAGCTGGATGGAGATACCCGGGGCGGAGCAGCCTTATCTGTAAATGCTGTTACCGGATGTCCCGTGAAATTTGTCGGTGTGGGTGAAAAAGTCGAGGCCCTGGAGCCATTTCACCCTGACCGAATGGCTTCAAGAATTCTCGGCATGGGCGATGTGCTCTCGCTGATTGAAAAAGCAGAGGCTTCGGTAGACCAGGAAAAAGCGAAGGAAATGGAGCAGAAACTGCGCCGACAGCAGTTTACCCTGGATGATTTTAAGGAGCAGATGAAGCAGCTGCGCAGTATGGGTTCACTCGAAGATATAATGAATATGATGCCCGGGGGAGCTAACCTGCCCAAGGAAGTAAAGCAGATGTCCCTTAATGAAGATAATTTCAAGCGGGTTGAAGCAATCATAAGCTCGATGACAGCCAGGGAAAAACAGGATCCCGCAATTATTAACAGCAGCCGCAGGAAACGCATTGCCATGGGCAGCGGAACACAGGTCCAGGATGTAAACCGCCTGTTAAACCAGTTTAACCAAATGCAAAAAATGATTAAAAAAATGGGGACAATGGACAAAAAAGGCGGCCTGAAAAAGCTTAAAAAAGGTGGCAAAGGGTTCCCCTTTTAAGATAACAGCTAATGTATTAGCTGATATTTATAGAGATACCAGATAATGGAGGTGAATAAAGTGGCAGTAAGAATCAGGCTAAAAAGAATGGGAGCAAAAAAGAAACCTTTTTTCCGTATTGTGGTGGCCGATTCCCGGTATCCACGGGACGGGCGTTTTATCGAAGAAATAGGTTATTACAACCCGACCACCAAGCCGACTACTTTTCAAGTAGACGAGGAGAAAGTACAGCAGTGGCTGTCGAAGGGAGCCAGGCCCTCTGATACAGTTAAGGCCCTTTTTGAAAGAGCCGGTTTGAATAAGTAGTGCTGGAGGGAGGTTGTTACTTATGAAGGAGCTTTTGGAGCATATTGCCAAAGCACTGGTTGATGATCCCGATCAGGTGGAAATTAAGCAGGTAGAAAGTGAACGGTTAATTGTACTCGAACTGCGTGTTGCTCCTGAAGATATGGGGAAAGTTATCGGAAAACAGGGACGCATTGCCAAGGCGGTTAGAACGGTTGTAAATGCCGCCGCCATTAAAGAGAATAAGCGGGTTGTTGTTGAAATTGTTCAATGAGAAAAAGGATGCCCTTATTGGCAAAGTTATCTCGCCCCACGGTGTAGCCGGTATGGTTAAAGTTTATCCTTACAGCGATTACCCCGATAGGGTTGAAATGCTCGATCAGGTTGAACTGATCAGGGACTCTGACAGGTTTACTTATCAAGTAGAAGATGCTGCAGCTTATGGCAGGTTCTGGTTGATTAAATTTAAAGAAGTTAAAAACAGGGATGATGCTGAAAGTATTAAGAATAGCCTGCTGGTAATTCCCAAAGAGGAAAGGGTTCCTCTACCCGAAGACAGTTTCTACCATGATCAACTGGTGGGACTAAAAGTATATCAATCGGGAAATGTCTTACTCGGGCAGGTTACAGACTTAATTACAACCGGTGGACACGATCTCCTGGTTATAGAAACTGCAGGAGATGAAAAAAAAACACACCTGGTTCCGCTGGTAAAAAGCTTCATTGATGAAATTAACCTGGAAGCCGGAGAGCTACACGTAAACTTGCCGGAAGGTTTGCTGGAACTGTAGGAGAGTAAAGATTTATGAAAATTGACCTGGTTACAATATTCCCCGGTATACTGGAAGGGCCTTTTAAAGAAAGCATGATAAAAAGGGCCGTTGACAGGAACCTGGTGGAAATAAACCTGGTTGACTTACGCCAGTATACTCATGATCGTCACCGCCAGGTAGATGACACACCCTACGGGGGCGGGTGCGGCATGATTTTAAAACCGGAACCGCTTTTCGAAGCAGTTGAAGATCTTAAGAACAAAACCGCGGCGAACAGAACCAGGGTAATCTTGTTAACTCCACAGGGCCACAAATTTAATCAGCAGATGGCCAGACAGTTATCCGGTGAAGAACATTTAATCATGATTTGCGGCAGATACGAAGGAGTAGATGAAAGAGTTCGCAGCGGTATAGTTGATATAGAGCTGTCTATAGGTGACTATGTTTTAACAGGTGGAGAAATTGCTGCGGCAGTTGTAGTCGATGCGGTAGTGCGGTTGCTGCCGGGTTTTATTTCCGAAGAAGCTGCAGCCAATGAATCGTTCAGTGAACCGCTGCTTGAACATCCACACTATACCCGGCCACCTGAATACCGTGATATGAAAGTGCCCGATGTTTTGCTATCAGGCAACCATGGAGAAATCGAAAAATGGCGCAGACAACAATCTTTAAAGCGAACTTACGAGAGAAGACCTGATTTGCTCGAGCAGGCTGAACTGAGCACCGAAGATATGGAATACCTGGAAAATATAAGCAAATCAAATAATTAAGGTTTATTGACTGAAGGAGGCTTCATATAAGATGGATTTAATCAAAGAGGTGGAAAAACAAAACCTCAAAGAAGATTTACCACAATTTACCCCCGGTGACAGGGTAAAAGTGCATGTTAAGGTTGTCGAGGGCGGCCGTGAAAGGACCCAGGCTTTCGAAGGCGTGGTTATCAGGCGCCAGGGTAGTGGAGCAAGAGAAACTTTTACAGTGCGCAGGGTTACCTTTGGCATTGGCGTGGAAAGAGTATTTCCTGTCCATTCACCGTCAGTAAGTAAAATTGAAGTTGTTAAAAGAGGACGGGTCAGGCGCGCTAAGCTTTATTATCTGCGTAAGCGGACCGGTAAGGCTGCCAGGATCAGGGAACGTCGCTAAAAAAAACGGAGTTGATATAGTTGAGCAGATGGGGAGAGATCTGGGATTGGACTAGATCTATACTTATAGCGATAGTATTAGCCCTCTTGATCAGGCTGTTTTTGTTCGAAGTATTTGTCGTTGAGGGTAGATCTATGTATCCTACCCTGCATGAAACTGAACGACTGATGGTTAACAAGGTAGTATACCACTTTGATGAACCAGGTTACGGTGATATTGTTGTCTTTGAATTTGAACCGGGCCGGGATTTCATTAAGCGTGTTATTGGCCTGGCAGGTGATAAAATTGAAATTAGCAGCGGCCGTGTATATGTAAATGAACAGCTGCTTGATGAACCTTACCTGTTAACAGATATGGATTTATATGATTATGGCCCGGTTGAAGTGCCTGAAGGTTATTACTTTGTAATGGGTGATTACAGGCAAAACAGTATGGACAGCAGGGACCCCCGGGTCGGTTTTATTTCCCGGGAAGATCTCAAGGGACGTGCCTTTTTCATATTTTGGCCACCCTGGGAAGCACGTTTAATTACTACAAAGGTGGATTAAATTTGACCAACAAAGGCCAGTGGTATCCGGGTTCAATGGCCAGGGCTTTAAATGTCCTTCGCCAGGACATCAAGATAATCGATCTGGTTGTCGAACTGCTTGATGCTCGTATACCGGTTAGCAGCCGCAACCCGGTCCTCAGGGAATTGCTTCAGGGCAAAAAGCATCTTGTGCTCTTACATAAAGCAGATCGGGCAGAGGACAATATAACAGAAAAATGGTTAGCTTACTTTAAAGACATGGATCAACAAGCCATGTCTTTTAGTGTTCAAAACAAAAAATATTTAAAGAATTTTCTCCAGTTTATAAAAACCGAGGAAGAAAACCTGCGGCCCGGCAGGATCAGGCGCCCCCTGCGGATGATGTTCGTGGGCATACCTAATGTAGGCAAATCAACCCTGATTAACCATTTTGTTCATAAAGCTGTTACCCGTACCGGTAATCAGCCTGGCGTTACTAAAGGGAGGCAGTGGATAAAAATAACTCCCGGCCTCGAACTGTTGGATACACCCGGCATTCTTTGGCCAAAAATCACTGAATCGTCGACCTGGCCGCTTGCTGCTGTGGGTGCAATGCCGCCCAGCCGTCTTGATCAGCAGGGTATTGCCTTATGGTTACTTGATATATATAAGGGAAAAGGAAAAGAAGATCTTTTATCCAAACGTTATGGCGAGTTTAATTTCAGCAGTTCGGAAAAAATGTTGGAGCAAATCGGTACAGCTCATGGCTGTCTGCAGACTGCCGGTCAGGTAGACCTGGAAAGGGCAAGTGCCTTAGTTTTAAAGGACTTCCAGGCAGGTTCCCTCGGTCGTCTGACTCTTGAAGAGCCACCGGAAAATTTTAATGAACAGCATGAGGAGTAATTGCTGTGACTTTTGAAAAGATGACTATTCCAGAAATTAAAGCATACCTGGCACAACAGGCAGACCTTTGTTCACGTGATGAAGAACTGCTAATAGCTGATAAAAGGCAGGGTGTTGTTAACCTGCTGCAGTCTTATCGGCGGAGAAAACAGAGGGCTATTGTAGAAGAAGCCCGCCTGCAGAAAATGCTGGATGAAGAGAATTATTTAATGGAAAAAGGTTTCACAGTTATTGCCGGAACTGATGAAGCCGGCCGGGGTCCGCTGGCCGGTCCGGTTGTAGCTGCTGCTGTAATACTTGATCCGGCGAATTGTTCAATTTCCGGATTAAATGACTCCAAGAAGCTTGCCAGGGCGTCTCGCGAGAGATTATTTGATCAAATTGTCATCAGCGCCCGTTCTTACGCTATTGCCAGCGCTTCACGTGCAGAAATCGATCAACATAACATTCATGCTGCTTCATTAATTGCTATGAACAGGGCCCTGGTTAAGCTATCCATTGAGCCGGACTTTGTTCTGGTTGATGGCTTTGCCATTAAAGGGTGTCCCTTCAGGCAGAAGGCAATAAAAGGCGGAGATGCTCTTTCCATGTCTATTGCCGCTGCTTCTGTCCTGGCCAAAGTAGCCAGGGATAGAATTATGGATGATTTACACGAAAAATATTCGCAGTACGGCTTCAATCAAAACAAGGGGTATGGCACTGAGGAGCATCGCCAGGCACTTCAGCAGTTTGGCCCCTGCCCCGAGCATCGCCGATCATTCAGGCTGATTGATTAACATGCAGAATGTTTTCACCAGCTAATCAAAACCTTGCTCAAAAATCATTTGGGTATTTGTTAGTATGAAACTAAACAAATTAACTTATCTATGGGAGATTTAAGATGACCTTGATGCGTCAACTGGTAGGGCAAAAGGGAGAACAGGCAGCGCGGGATTATTTAGAACAACATGGCTATAGTATTATTGAAACCAACTATCGCTGCAGGCTGGGTGAAATTGATATAATCGCCCGGGATGGAGAAATGGTCGTAATAGTTGAAGTGCGTACCAAGACGGGGCTAGCTTTCGGCCGGCCGGAAGAATCAATTAACCAGGAAAAAGCAAGAAAGCTGCACCGTCTGGCACTCCAATATATCCAATCAAATTACCACCGTGAGGTATCCTCCCGAATAGACCTTGTTGCCGTTATGATTGAGAGAAATTCCGGGCAGGTGAAAGATATTAAACACATCAAAAATATTTTAGCGGGGTGATCTTGATGTGCTACATTTAATTCTTTATTCAGCAAATTCCAGAAAATATGCTTCGATCCCTACCATCATGGCCCTGGCAAATTCTTCCTGCCCGCGTGGATGCAGAATGTGCCAGTTATCTACAGGATGCATCATGTAGCCTGCTTCGACTAAAACGCATGGGAACTGGGTGTACCTGGTTACAGCAATATTCCTTCTCCAGGTATACAAAGCCGGCAGGTCCATTTTTTCTGTTACCGTGTCAAGCATGATCTCGGCCATTATCTCGTTATGATCATAGTTGTAAAGGGTCATTATCCCGTGGGTATTTACTGCATCCGCGCCGTGGCCGTGGGCGTTGGCGTGAACGCTTATGAAAAAGTCGGTCTCATCAATAAATTCTGCTTTGGGGCGATCATAAAGATCCACATCTGCATCTTCAGTGCGGGTCATGATCACATCTGCACCTTCGTCCAGCAAGAACTCTTTTAGATAAAGGCTCATGTCAAGAACAACATCTTTTTCATGGAGATCAGCCGGCCCGGGTGCGCCCGGATCTTCGCCTCCGTGACCGGGATCAATTACTATGGTTTTTCCTTGCAATGGATTTTCTTTATCTACCCGGGGCGGTTTGTCGAGCTCAAATGTCAGGGCTGTGTCTTCCCACGAGGGGGTAAAACCGGTGAAGCCTTGATCAAGCTTTATTGTTAATGCCAGGGAATTGGGTTCCCCTGCCATGGGCTCGAGGGTTAACTCTTGCACCGAAGTAGGCTTTTCCGGCATTGCCAGATCTTCAACCCTGTCTATCCCGTACATTTTGATCTCCAGCTGATCCGTTCCGCTATCAACGAGGAAAGGAAACCGCTCGTCCGCGTTGAAGCGCAGGCTTACTTTTTCGTCGGTTTCTGTTACTTCGATACCGGACAATATCGGGTCCAGGAGATCTTTGTCTTCCAGTTCGCGGACTGCGTCTTTATGAAGCAGGTAGGTGTCGTTTTCTTCAAGTCTTACCCGGTAATAGCTCCCGGAGGCTCCCACAGCTTCAAAACGGGTTCCTTCAGTCAGGTAACTGGCGATGTTGTCGGGGTAACCGGTGCCGCCCTGGGTGCTGGAATAAAGCTGGTAAGTATCATCTTGGATAATCCTAAACCAGCCTGAAAATTTCAGTTCAGGTTCTTCCTTGACCTCTAAAACTTTATAGGGAAGATTGGAAAGGAAGGCCACTTTTCCCGGCAGTTCCCGGCTCACTTCTTCGCCATCTTTTTCTAAAGTTACAGTGATGGGTACGGCCTCAGATACTCCTGTACCCGGGGTATCATGGCCGCTTACTGTGTATTCAGCGAAATAAATACCGCCTCTCCCCGGAGGGCCGCCAGGGTATTCTAATTCTGTCATTTGAACATAATTGCCTTCACCAATTTGATAATTGGCCGTGGCTCCAGGACTTCCCCGGGCTACTATCTTCAAAGTCTCTCCCGGGTTTATAATCTGGTTCTCTTCAGGTATTAAATGAGAGGAGTGAATTTCCAGGGGTTCTTCCGGCATGGTTTGCAAACCTTCCGGGTAAATAACTGTTCTTTCAATTATGGTGGTTTCAACACCGTCACAGGCTTCTACCCTAACGGTATATTCCTCGCCACGGGGAAGCTCGACCATGGTAAGAAAGTTTCCGGTTTTTCTGTTTAACATGTCCACCGGTTTCCCGTTTACGGTTACATCAACCTGTGAATAGGACTGGGTA
>SLBE01000238.1 GCA_007126465.1 Syntrophomonadaceae bacterium
AAAGCCTGAAGCGAACGTAAAGCGAGTGCAAGAAATTAGGCGACGAAGTGAAGCCTGGAGCAGGTCGGCCTACATGGAGGTAGACCGCCTCGAGAAGGGCCCGGATGGCCCGTCGAGAGGGTAACCAAAGCGGAAGGCTGAGACTGAGTCGGATTCTAATTTTGCACGCAGCGATCAGAGAGCGAAGGCTTTCTATAACGGTATAAAAGAATAACCCGGGCGTAAGGCTGAAACTAAGCCGGTGCAGTTCCGGCCTAAAGAATCAGCGAACACAGTTTTGTTAAGATTGCCGAAAAGTTACTTCAATTTTTATAATTTACGCGGGTCCTTTAGTCGCTAGAGTTTCTCTTCAAGAATCTCATCTTCTTCTTCAAGGATATCTTCACGATCAAAAAGCTCAACTGCACCTTTGAGTAATTCAAGAAGCTGCTCTCTTTCTTCTTCCGGAACCCTGGAAAGGTAGAGAGCGAAAAGCAGGTTGCGCCGTTCTTCAACATTTTCAAGGACTTCAAGCCCTTTATCAGTGATTGAAATCCAGACCTGGCGCCGGTCCTGCTCCTGTCTTTCCCTGGTAACCAGGCCCATTTTATGAAGGCGATTGATTAAGGCTGTTACTGCACTCAGGGTTACACCCAGCATATGAGCCAGAAAAGAGGTATTGCATGGAGCTTTACGCAGAGCCCGCAGCACTACATACTGGGTATCGGTTATCTCATCAACAGTATACCGGTTATGCAGAACCCTGACTCTGTAGATCAGACGACTGAAAACATAATCCAGTTCTTTAATATAATCTATAAGAGCATCGCTTTTTATTTGAACCCTCTCCCAGACAATACTTTAATAACTTAACTATTATACATGTTAAATATTAACTAATTTATTTATACCACTGAAATCAGAAATGGTCAAGGCTTCCTAAAAGCTCACTAAAGCAAGCCCTGTTTTCAGGACATCACTGCTGTGTTAAAGTAGATGTAAGCAGACAAAGAATATCTATGAGGTTGATATCATTATGGTTGGAGAAATTAAAAACATGCTGCATAAACACAAAAATTATTTCCTTGCTTTTTTGTCGGGGGTACTTTTAATAACAGCATTCCCCCCCTTTGAGCTCGGTTTCATAGCCTGGTTTTCTTTACTGCCCCTGCTTATTGGCTGTATGAACAGTTCACCTAAAAAAGCATTCTGGGTCGGCTTTGTTTTTGGCATTCCTCTCCATTTATACACAAATTTTTATCTTGCTCATGTGCTCTTTCCATATCTGCCAACCTATCTTGCTGTAATAGCGCTGATAGCCCTGATTTGCTATATTAGTATGTTCTACGGACTCTTTACTGCTTTTGCTTCATTCGCGTATCAAACTGGATCTGCCTGGTTTTATTCTCTCTCAATACCGGCTGCATGGCTGCTGATTGAATACCTGAGATCGCTGAGCTTTCTTGCCTATAATGTCGGTTACCTTGGTTACACACAGTGGCATTACCCTTTGATACTAAACCTGGCTTCTTTTTACGGTTACTGGGGACTTCCCTTTCTATTAGTTTTTTTTCAGGTAATACTTCTGGGAATTTTACAGCAAAAATATAGCAGGACACCGGCATACCTTATAGTAGGCAGTTTCACTATTTTACTGACCTCAGGTATGCTGCTTCCCCAGTTTATGCCTTTAAATGAAGGAGAAAAGGAACTAAATACCGCCTTAATCCAGGGCAACATCCATGCGGAACAGGTAGTAGAAGAAAACAGGGAAGATATAGTTGAGGTATACCTGGGCTTAACTGCAGAGGCAATACAAAATGAACCACAGACAGATCTTGTCGTCTGGCCGGAAACTATAGCCAGGATTAACATGGGCACAGGAAAAGAGCATCCCGGCAGCATTGTCGCCCTGGCAGAAAATTATGAGATAGAGCTGCTTTATGGCGCCAGGGTTCGCGACAATGGCACCCTCTACAATTCAATTGCCCACTTAAAACCGGGGCAGGATAATTTGCCGCTTTACCATAAACATCGCCTGGTGCCTTTCGTAGAGTACTTCCCGATGGAAGAGCTTCTTAACAGGCTCTTAAGCCTTGACTTACTGCTTGGAAGCTACAGCCCGGGTGAAGATATTACAATTTTTAATATCCAGGGCATCCCAGTTGGCGGTGTAATCTGCTTCGAATCATATTTTGGAGATCATACCAGGCTTTTTGCAGCCCAGGGAGGCAGGCATATCTTCGTTCTAACTAATGATGCCTGGTTTGGAGAATCAATCGGGCTTGAACAGCATGCCCAGGCCGCTGCAATTAGAGCTGCTGAAACAGGCGTCGGCGTTACCCAGGTTGCCAACAGCGGCATAACCATTTCCTTTGACCACCAGGGTAGAGAACTGTTTCGGTCAGGCAAAAATCATGAAGCTATTTACAACCTGCCGCTTGATTTTACAACCCGGGAAACAATCTATGTCCGCTATGGCGATTATTTCCCCGCTTTCTGGATATTATTTTTACTGGTAGCCACACCGGCCACCTTACTATTTAGAAAGAAAACCCTTGACAACAACCACGGGAGTTCCGGCATCAGCTGATCCACTAACCAGATCGGCCAGACTGGCCAACACATCTTCCATCCTTCTCGGGGTTGTCCCTTCCCTGTCAATACTGTCTTCAGACAGCTCTTTCTGCTTGCTGTCGGTTAATAAAGCTTCTATTTCTTCGGCATTCATTTTATCTTCATGAAAACATTGATCGGCAAGGTATTTATACTTGATCCCTTCGCGCAGACAATCCAAGCCATCAGTTACGGCAAATGCTGTGCGGGGATCGGCCAGTTCATAGATACCACTGGACGGGTCCAGGTAGGCTCCATCCCCATAAATTATCACTTCTACCTCGATACTAAGCCTTTCCTTCACTGCAATGCGCAGATCATTTACTACCTTTTTCCCATCCCGGGGAGCCAGCTTCAGCCTTTCTCCCGAAGACATGTTGCTGCCAAGTAAACCCCATTCAGAGTATGCCTCACCCTCTGTGCAAATCTGGTCAAGAGTTATGCAATTGTTATAGCTGCTGCTGATTTTCTCTTTTGTCGAGGTCCT
>SLBE01000239.1 GCA_007126465.1 Syntrophomonadaceae bacterium
GTTTCAACTTGCCACTGTTTAGCTGTTCGAACAAATCTATTATGTGAAAAACAGGTTCTTCGTTTAACCCTAAAACAACCCCCGGTAAAAATCTATCAATGTTCCGGTTGAAAGGGGGGCGATAAATTGCAAAATATAAAGATGGGTTTAGCTTTTCACTAATAGTTTTTAAAGCATAAGTTTAGCTCCCCATACTCGTCCGACAACAGGTTGATACCATGATTCTTGCCCGCTTTGCTGTCAAAGTTAGGCTTCTACTACAATACAGGTGCTGCCCAGTATTTTTATGTTTATAAAGATAAAAGCCCTTCTTTATTGAAGGGCTTGATTAAATCAGTAAGAGACTGCTGTGTAATAGCGGTTTTACCAGCCGGGTTTTACCTGTTTTTCTTACTGCGCGCATTCCGGGCAGATTCCGAAGAAGTCAAGCCTGTGGCCATCTATTTTGTATCCGGTGCTTTGACTGACATCTTCATTTAAGGTCTTGAAGAGCTCAAAGGGTATATCGTCAACTGCTCCGCATTCTTTGCACAAAAAGTGATAATGCGGCTCGGTGTTGGCATCATAGCGATCAAAGCTGCTACCTGCTTCAATTTTTTGAATTAATCCCTGGTCCAGCAGGATGTTAATATTTCTATAAACGGTCCCCATGCTCAGGTTGGGAAATTCTGGTTTTAATTGATCGTAAATCCAACTGGCAGTTGGATGCTTATCAGTTTTCTGCAGCAGTTTGTAAATATACTCTCTTTGCCTGCTTCGCTTGTATCTGCGATTGTTCATTATGTTATCCCTGATTTCTAGTTGATAGTATTCTTATCGTAATCATATCTTCCTTTACTTGATCGGTCAAGCTTTAGAACCATGAGGTAAAAATGATACCCAGGATAGTGCCGGCAAATATACCCAAAATAGATAGGTGAGAACCTGCGCTTTTATATGCATCCGGAATTAGCTCATCACAGACGATATAGAGCATGGCACCACCGGCAAAGCCCAGGGATGCTCCTAAAATAAAAGGCGATATGCTGCTAATGGCTGCACCTATAAAAGCGCCAATCCCCATGGGGGCTCCGGCCAAGGCGGTCACCAGGATTACCTTTTTATAATTTAACCCACCCTGCTGTAAAGGTGCGGCTACAGCCATACCTTCGGGGATATTATGCAAGGCAATTAAAATGGCCAGGGACGTGCCGAGTTCGGTTGAACCGACGAACCCGCTACCGATGGCAATGCCTTCCGGAAAATTGTGCAGACCTATACCGAGAGCTAAAAGGGTTCCTTTTTTCATATAGCCGCTGTACAAATTGTCTTCCGGCGAAACCGGATGGTGGTGAGGCAGTACTTGATCAAGCAGGTAAAAGATTGCCATGCCCAGGGTAATACCTAAAATTGCGGCCCAGTAACCGCTGTAATCGATTGCTTCTTCGACCAGCTCTAAAAATATGATTGACAGCATAACTCCTGCGGCAAAAGCCAGGATTGTTCCTGTAAAGCGTGGCGAGGGCTTTTTCACAACAATTGAAATCAGCCCCCCGGCCCCGGTGCCGATTACGCCGGCTAACATACCCAGGGCACCTATTTCCCACCAGCTCATTTGTATCACTCCCTGTCAAATTATAATGTAGCAAGGGGACGGGGTACTTGCTACATAGTACAGCGACAGCAGGTAGCAAGTACCCCGTCCCCCTGCTACAAAGAAATCCCCAACCGGGGATTTCTTTGTTTCTCTTTTTGATGTTTATACTTATCGTTAGCTCATACTTAACTTTTCACTGTTATCCCACAGGCCGTGTATGTTGCAGTAACTCATGGCTACCAGTTCGCCCGGTTTTTCTAGGGTTACGGTTGTAACCACTTTGGGCTCACATTTGGCGCTTCCGGCATTTGCTCCCTCTACAGACTCGCCGTGTGCTTCAAACTGGAATGTTCCCATGTGGACAATGAACTTTTCACCTTCCGGCCTGAAATAAAGTTGAATGTTACGGATATGGTGCTCCGTTGTATGTGGGTGAGCAATTTCTGCTCCAACGCTTAACTGAACTTCAAAAGGCTCACCTTTTTTTGGGGTACCCTTTACCTCAATCACCGGGACATGCTTTTCTGATTTCCAATCGGCTGACTGGACATGTTCTCCAATTACACTCATTGATCAATTCCTCCTCCTTCTTTAAAATAGCTTTGTATTTATATATTCTCCATAGAATTGATACCTCCTTTTTTTGGGCGTAGATAATTCTGTTAAATAATAAATAGTCCTGTTTTGCCGCTGGTTGTTTCCGGTGCTATAATAGGTATAGAATCAAAACCTGTCTGCCGGACATAAAGTAGAGGTAGATTAATGTACACATCGCAGTTAATTGATCACTTTCAGAATCCAAGGAATGCAGGAGTGATTTCCGAACCTGACGGAGTTGGAACAATCGGGGATCCGGAATGTGGCGATTTTATCAGGATTTATATTACAGTAAATAACAACTGCCTGAGCAATGTTACCTTCGAAGCCTGCGGTTGTCCTGCGTCAATTGCCACAACAAGTGTCCTTACTGAGCTTGCCCGGGGTAAGACTTTAAAGGAAGCGCTGAATATTGATGAAATGGAAGTAGTTGAAGCCCTTGGAGGGCTGCCTGAAGCAAAAATTCACTGTTCCAACCTCGGGACAGGAGCATTGAACCAGGCAATTATGTTCTACCTTCAAAGCGGTAAAAAGAAGTTTAACTACCTCTAACTAAAAGGACAAAGCATAATGTTTAAAAGGAGGTAATAAAGTGAGTATAAAATGCGAAAGATGCAGCGAACAGTTTCCCGAAAATGATATTTATCAATACCGGGGCCAAAATCTTTGTGAAGATTGCCTTATGGGAGCAATGGAGGCGCCTAAAACCTGTGATGTGACAGCGACCCAGCTTGCGACAAAACATCGCCAGGCTACCGGGCAAAAAGGCACAGATGGTCTTCTGGATATCCAGAAAAAGATATATGAGTACATCAAAGAAAACGAGAAAGTTACCAGGCAGCAGGTCATGGATGCCCTGGATATTCCCGACTGGGAGCTAGAGAAACAAATTGCTGTTTTAA
>SLBE01000053.1 GCA_007126465.1 Syntrophomonadaceae bacterium
ATATCCAGGCCGGGGAAGAATTTAATATAAATTCCCCCCAGCAGCTTTCAAGAATACTTTTTGATAAGCTGCAGCTGCCGGAAGTCCGAAAAACAAAAACCGGTCGTTCTACTGATGCGAAAGTCCTTGAAGAGTTATCTTATCACCACGAAATTGCTTCACTGCTGCTTCATTACCGCCAGCTGGCCAAACTCGAAGGAACCTACCTTACCGGCCTGATCGAGCTGATTGACCAGGAAAACCAGAAGTTATATACAACCTTCAACCAGGCAGCAACGGCTACCGGCCGTTTAAGCAGCAGCGACCCCAACCTGCAGAATATCCCTATCCGCCTGGATGAGGGCAGGCGCATCAGGCGGGCATTTATTCCTTCAGCAAAGGATAAGATTCTTTTTGCCGCTGACTATTCGCAGGTCGAACTGCGGGTCCTGGCCCATTTATCGAAAGACCCGATCCTGGTAGAAGCCTTTAAAACAGGGGAGGATATCCACCGCCGCACTGCGGCAGAGGTTAACGGTATAAGCCTTGATGAGGTTACACCGATGATGCGTGAAAAAGCAAAGGCGGTTAACTTTGGTATTATTTACGGCTCCAGTGACTACGGCCTGGCCCAGAACCTGAAAATACCCCGGGCTGAGGCGAAAACCTATATTGACAACTATTTTGAGCGCTACCGGGGTGTCAGGGAATACATGGATAAAATTATCGCCCAGGCTCGCGAGCAGGGCTATGTGACAACCATGTTCAAGCGCAGGCGCTACCTGCCGGAGATCCATTCATCGAACCACAACACGCGCAGCTTTGCTGAAAGAATGGCGCTAAACACCCCGATCCAGGGCTCTGCTGCCGATATTTTGAAACTGGCCATGCTGAAGATTGCAAAGATTATCGGTGAAGGCGGCTTTAACGCTGCTATGCTTTTGCAAATCCATGACGAACTGCTTTTTGAAATAGCTGAATCTGAGCTTAGTTTCTTTGCCCCCATGATTAAACGTGAAATGGAACAGGCCTGCGAACTGTCAGTGCCCCTCCAGGTCGACCTGAAGCACGGCACCAACTGGGAAGAACTGAAAGAACTGTAGAGGCACGAATATAAATCAACAAAATCTAGAGCCAAGAATACTAATAAGTAAAATGTAGGGGCACGGCGTGCCGTGCCCGTATTTCAAGGAATGGAGCTGCTAATAAGTAAAATGTAGAGGCACGGCGTGCCGTGCCCGCCTTTCAAGGAATGGAGCTGCAAATTGCCCGAACTACCGGAAGTTGAAACAATTAGACGCGAACTGGAGCCGCTGATCAGGGGCAAAACATTTGCCGAACCCACTTTACATATGCCTTCCACCATCGCCTATCCGTCCCCCGAAGAATTTACGGCCGGCCTGGAAGGCAGAACTGTAAAAGCCCTGGCCCGCCGGGGCAAATACTTATTTATAGACCTTGATCTGGGCATATTGACCGTCCATCTGCGTATGACCGGCAACCTGCTATTTAGCGAAACAGGCATGCCCGGTGAAAATCGCTTCCTCAGGGTCACCCTGCCCTTTATTGACGGAACCGCCCTGCACTATTCTGACATGCGCCGTTTTGGACGCCTGTGGCTGACTGCCGATCAGCAGGAATTAGAGCAGGTTGTCTTGAAAAAAGTTGGTCCCGATATCTTGAATGACGTAAGCCTTGCAGAATTCTTGGAGCTGCTCGGAAAAAGGCAGAAAGCTAAACTGAAAGCCCTGCTGCTCGATCAAAACTTTGTTGCCGGCATGGGTAATATTTATACAGATGAATGCCTGTATCGTTGCGGACTTCACCCGGAAAGAGCAGCAGGAACCCTGGACCGGGATAAAGGAGAGGAACTTTACCAGGCCATCCAGGATGTTCTTGCAGACGGCATTAAATACGGCGGCACCACCTTTCGTGACTACCGCAACGCCAGCGGAGCACTAGGAGAATTCCAGGAAAAGCTTGGTGTCTACGGCCGAAAAGATGACCTGTGCTCCTGTGGAACACCGATTGAAAAAAAAGTGGTCGCCGGACGAGGCACATACTACTGCCCTAACTGTCAAAAATAATCCTACCCCTTGTTTGCTTCAGCAGGCAAGTGAAATTGAATAAACTTAAGCAGATACAAGTAGAATAGAAAGTTTGGTGACATGATGATCATAGGATTAACCGGTGGAATTGCTTCAGGGAAAAGCACAGTAGCAAAAATGCTCGAAGAGAAGGGTGCACACCTGTTAGATGCTGATAAGTTTGCCAGGGAAGCAGTTGAGCCCGATCAGCCGGCCTGGCAGGCCATAATCGACTGGCTGGGTCAGTCAATTCTCCTTCCCGACCGCAGCATCGATCGTGAAAAATTGGCGAACCTGGTTTTTAAAGACAAAAAAAAGCTGGAAAAATTGAACAAAATAGTGCATCCCTGGGTTGGCAAGCGATTTATAGAGCATTCTGAAAAGATTAAAGCCAACAATCCCGGTGCTATCCTGGTTTATGATATTCCACTGCTTATAGAGGCTAACATGCAGAAAACGGTTGATCATATTTTGCTTGTCTACGTGCCCCGGGAGGTACAGCTCGCCCGCCTGCAGCAGCGAGACGGGCTTAGCCGCCGGGATGCCGAATTACGCCTTAAGTCCCAGGCGCCAATGGAAGATAAAAGAAAACATGCTCATACAGTTATTGATAACAGTGGTTCAATGACGGAAACAGCCCGCCAGGTAGATCAATTCTGGCAGAAAATCAATCAACGAGGAGGCGGATAAAATGCATACAGTTACATTGATTAAAGGTGACGGTATCGGTCCGGATATTACAGAGGCCACCCTGAAAGTAATTGAGGCGACAGGAGTTAAAATAACCTGGGATGAAGTTACCGCCGGTGAGGGAGCACTTGAAGAATATGGTACACCGCTGCCTGAAAAAGTTATCGAATCACTAAATAAGAACAAGGTCGGCCTGAAGGGTCCGCTGACTACTCCGATCGGATCAGGATTCCGCAGTATAAACGTAGCCCTGCGGATGGAATTAGATCTTTACGCCAACCTGCGTCCATCAAAAACATTTCCCGGGATAAAATCACGTTATGACAACATTGACCTGGTAGTGGTCCGCGAGAATACAGAGGACCTCTATTCCGGGGTAGAGCATATGGTCGGAACCGATGCAGCCGAAAGTATAAAAATAATCACCCGCAAAGCATCTGAAAGAATTGTTCGTTTTGCCTTTGATTATGCCCGCGATAACGGACGCAAAAAAGTGACCGCCGTTCACAAGGCTAACATTTTGAAGCTTAGCGATGGTCTTTTCCTGGATATAGCCCGCGAAGTGGCAGCAAAGTATCCGCAGATAGAATTCGAAGACCGTATCGTTGATAATATGGCCATGCAGCTGGTTCAAAAACCGGAGCTTTATGATGTTATGGTCATGCCAAACCTCTATGGTGATATTCTATCCGATCTGTGTGCCGGCCTGGTTGGTGGGTTGGGTGTTGTCCCCGGAGCAAACATCGGGGACAACGCTGCCCTTTTTGAGCCGGTCCACGGCAGTGCGCCCAAGTATGCGGGGAAAAATTATGTTAACCCTTCGGCCATGATCATGGCTGCCGTTTTAATGCTTCGTCACATGGAGGAAAGAGAAGCAGCCGACCGCATCGAAAAGGCCCTGGCCGGACAGATTAAGGAAGGCAAAGACCTGACTGCCGATTTAGGCGGCAGTGCCGGAACCAGCGAGATGGCTGCAGCCCTGGCCAGGCGCATCAAGCAAGCTGATTAAGCCCATAAGCAGAAGGGTTGAAGCTCAGGGGTGCAGGGACAGTGAAATTTAAAATTTGGAAGCAGGTTAAATATGGTCAACTTATGTAAAAGTGACCAGTTTACTCTGACTAAACTGGCTAAAGTAATTCTTCCGGGTCTGGTTTTTACAGCAGCCGTGGCAGCTTCAGCTATAGTTATTGCTGACCAGGTAGCAATTAATGAAGAAAAAGTTATCAGCGAAGTAATAATTGCCATACTAATTGGTTTGCTAATTAAGGCTTTGATAAAAATGCCGGCAGTTTTTGCTCCGGGTGTTGAATTTAGTTTTAAGAAGATTATTAAAGTGGCTATTATCCTGATGGGCTTGAACTTTAGCATTGCAGCAGTATTTAGTACTGGTCTATCTGTCTTGGCCGTAATTATAGCTTCTATCATTGCTGCCATGGGCTTAATGGAATTAATGTGGCGGCTATTAAATATTCGGCCATCCCTTGCCAGGCTGATAGGTATCGGCACCGCTATTTGCGGAGCATCTGCTATTATCGCATCAGCCCCGATCATTGATGAGGCAGATGACAGCGATATAACCTATGCAGTTGCAACGATAACGGTTTTTGGCCTGCTGGCCATATTTGTATACCCGGTTATAGGCTCATTTTTACAGTTAAGCGAGTTTCATTATGGCAGGTGGGTCGGTGTTGCTATTCACGAAACAGCCCAGGTCTTAGCAGCCGGATTTGCCATTGGTAATGAAGCGGGAGAGGTAGCCACAATTGTTAAACTGACAAGAACGATTATGCTTTTGCCGGTTATCTTTATTTTTATTCAGGTTGGGCAAAAAGGCAGGAGGAGTGATGAGCCTTTTTCCAGGCTGCTTTCAGCTTTTCCAGCTTTCATCCTGGGTTTCCTGGGTTTAGCCGTAGTGAGGACTGCAGGAGATGTTCTGTTCACAGATTCTCACCTGTGGATAACTACATTAACTGCTTTTAATCAGCTCTCGAAATTTCTAATTGTTGTAGCGATGGCAGGAATCGGGCTTACAACTGATTTAACAAAAATTAAAAACCTTGGTTTAAAGCCCTTAATTGCCGGATTAATAGCTTCAATATTTTTGGGTGTTTTCAGCCTTAGCCTGTTCCAGTTATTCTATTGAGCAGGGAAGCAGCTTTTAGTAAGATTTAATAATTGTTATTCCTGTGGGGTGCCTGATAGATGATTGTTACCGCGTTATCTTTACAAGGTATAAATTTAAATTACCTGGAGAAATATTGCGATGATGTTTCGACACTGGCAAAAAAACACAATTCCAGGCTGGTAGTCCTACCTGCCCATACAGCAACGGTTTTAGGTTTTGCAACAAAAAGCATTACAGCAACAGTTTCTGAACCGGTAGCCGATAACCTGGAAAACAGTTCCAGGCAGATTTGGGTTGAGCAGTACTTAGAATCACACAGTAAGCTGGCTCGCTCACTCGATATTTTCCTGGCTGCAGGGACACTGATTGAAGAGAAAGCAGGCCGGAGTTATAACAGTGCTTACTGTTTTAACCCCTCCGGGGAACTTTGCACTGTCCAGCGCCAAACTCACTTAACCCGTTTCGAACATGAGGTCGGTCTCAGCAGGGGTGAAGATTTGACCCTTTTTGACTGTGATGGCCTGAAAGCCGGACTGGTGGTCGGCAATGATGCCTGGCATCCGGAGATAGGCAGGATTTTTGGACTAAAAGGAGCCGACCTGCTGCTTCATTGCGATGCCCGGGAAGGTGAGCTTACCTGTTGGTCACAGGCATCCGGCATGTGGGCCCAGGTTCAGCAGAATCAGTTCTGGGCTGTTGAGGCCCAGTTGAGTGCTGTTATCGGAGATAAAGTATATGGAGGATCTTCAGCGGTCATTGGGCCCTGTGAAATAACCCCCGGCCAGAGCGGTTACCTGGCCCGTGGATACCCGCACAGCAAGTATGTAACAGCAGAATTAAAAGAGAAAGCTCGCAGACAGATCAAGCAAAAATACCCGCTTTTAAAATTACTAAACCCGGAAGCATACCGGGACAGCTTGATTTAATAAATATTTGGATTAAAATATGACTTGTTTAAATTGTAAATGCTCAACCCCAAGCTCAGTTGAGAATCATTAAAAAATAGAAGTATCGCCTTTTCTGTTATATGAACTGAAATGATGAGAATATATTTTCGTAAGCGAGGCAAATATAAATGCCACTTGATGGTTGGAAAGAAAATCTATTTCAACGGTACTTAACCTGGAAATGCCGCCCGGCCAGGATCAGGAGGCATCTCCGGACCACTTTACCCGGCTCACTCCCGGCAGGCGTTGAGAAAACGGCAGATCGCCGCAAAATACGTGCTGCTGCTGTTCAGGTTAAACTGAATCTGCATAAAAGTCCCCTGCAGTTTGCCGACGAAATGCACCGCCGGGTCAGGGAGGCTGTAGATGAAGGGGCGGTGCTGGTAGCCTTTCCGGAATACAATAACCTGCCCCTGCTTGGTCTGCTGCCCGGCATTGAGCAAATGGAAGAGTCTTACCGGGAAAAAGCGATAAGCCCCGGTAAGACTCACGCAGATGAAGATAAGCAGCAGGAAGATATAAAGCTAACCGATGTTTTCCACTACATGAGCCCCGCTGTAAAGCCGCTTGTTGATGCAGTATTCTCCAGCCTGGCTGAAGCTTACAAGATTTATATTATGGCCGGAAGCTATACCCTTGCTGATAACGGGTCAGTGGTTAACCGCTCATTTCTTTACGGCCCGTCAGGAAAGATGCTTGGCAGCCAGGACAAAGTACATCTCCTGCCGATCGAAGAAGAGTGGCAGCTAAAAAGAGGAGATAATTTCAACACCTATGACACCACAATTGGCAGGTTGGCCCTGCCCGTTTGCATGGATGCAACCTACTTTGAAACTTTCCGCATTCTTGAACAAAATGAAACCGATATTGTCCTGCTGCCGATTGCCAACCAGGAAGAGTACAACTACTGGCTGGCCCTGCGCGGAATCTGGCCCAGGGTGCAGGAAAGCAGGCTTTATGGGGTTAAAAGTGCCCTGGTTGGTAGTATTGCCGGTTTAACCTTTACCGGTAAATCAGGGATCTATGCGCCCCTTGAATTAACCCCTGAAAAAGATGGAATCCTGGCCGAGGTGAAGCCACATGACCGTGAGGCAATGGCTGTTGCCGATCTCGATCTAGAGGCCCTGCACGAGCTGCGCCATAATGACCCCTGGCGCGATAAAAACCCTGCCCTGTACAGGCGATACTTCCCGGAAATTTACCTATATAAGTAATTAGAGAATACTTATTAGTAACTACTGTAAGCTGAATACATCGTCTCACGCTTATCCTGATACCCTCATGTTATACCTCGATAATCGGAATAATGCAGGGTTATGGCCGTGAAAATGTAGGGGCATGGCGCTGCCGTGCCCTCAGGTTTAGTCTTTTTCAATATCTGCCACCATACCGTCGGTAACCATCTTCAACTGCTCAAATGAAATCGGCAGCAGGGAATGAGGAGTGCCGGCCGAGGTATAAACCACATCAAACCTTTTCATCGTAGCATCCAGGTAAATCGGCACATTCTTATCAATGTCGAAAGGGCAGACACCGCCAACAAGGTAACCGGTGATTTCTTTGACCTCATCCGGCTTGGCAATCTTAGCCCTGCCACCGCCAAGCAGTTTCTTCACCTTTTTATCGCATATTTTAATATCGCCCGCCGCCACAAACAGGCCGTACTGCTGCCCGGAACGAAAGAGAATTGACTTGGCAATCTGCCCCAGCTCAACATTTAAGGCCTCTGCCGCTTCGGCCGAAGTTTTGGTTGTTTTCTCATGCTCTCGCGGCACCAGCTCCAGGTTATACTTTTCCAGAAACTTACGCGCCCTTACCAGGGCCGGATTCTCAGACATTAAAACCACCTCCAATAATAAAAAAGTGAAAAAGGTGTCAGAGTTAATTTTCACTTTTTTAAGTTGTATTTTACCTGCGATAGGCCCGGACTTCCTTTTCCGGGTACCGGGTAAAGACAATGACTCCCACCAGTATAAATACAGCTGAAACCGGTCCGGTCAGTTGAATGCCAAGCGGTTCTGCGGCAGTGCTGCCGAAAAACTGCAGCAAAGCACTGGTTATAACCGTAGACAGGCCCATGGCCAATTTCAATATAAAACCCTGAGCCCCAAAATACATTGCCTCACGCCTCTGGCCGGACAGCTTTATTTCAAGGTCGGAAACTTCAGCCACAATGGCATCGGGAACGATAAAGATTACGGCCAGGGGTAGGCCGGCCAGCCCCATTAAAATATAACCGAATACCTCCGGGGTTAAGCTAAACACGGGCTGTCCCAGGAAATAAAAGAGGGGAAGCAATACTAAAAAGGCAACCAGGGCGAACATCATTACTGCTTTCAGACCGATCTTTTTGGAAAGAATATTAACCACTGGAAAGAAAATTAATGCAACAACGAAAGCCAAACCGAAATAGATTGAAGTGTCATCTTCAGTGCCACCCATCAGAATTGTCACATAGAGGGGCAGGTTTAAGGTAATAATATTAAAGCCCAGCCAGAATGTTACATTTCCGATCAGGTAGATCACAAAAGGGCGGTTCCGAAAAGTTGTTTTCACCGCTTCTAACAGTCCCAAGGTGGCCGGCTTAGCTTCGGCATAATCTTTTTCTTTGATCAGCATCGGCAGGTAAAGTAAGATCAGGCCGAGGGCTGCCAGTATCCAGACCATCCCGTGGAAACCAAACATACCGATTAATATGCCCGATCCGATCAGGGCAATACCCACTCCCAGCAGCATAAATACGGCCCGGAAAGTGGCCAGGTCAACCCGATCCCGTGCGGTCCGGGCCAGCTCCGGCAGCAGGGCCAGGTAAGGGCCAACATAAGCAGTAAACAGAGTAAAATATAAACCGAGCATAACTGCCAGAAAGACACTGTTCAGGGGCGAGTTTTCGGCTATGGGTGGATAAAAGAGTGCTATAAAAACAGCGGCATAAGCGACCCCACTGAATAGCATGAAAGGCAAGCGGCGGCCCATTTTACCCTGGTGATTATCTGACCAGCGGGCAATTACAGGGTCGGCAACAGCATCGATAGCCCGCCCCAGAAACATGATAATGCCAAAAGCAAAGGGCGGCATCAGGGCTTCTACACCTTCAAGAGGGCTGGTGATGTAATAATAAAAAAGCCAGGTAATTAAAACCCTGTCAATCAGGCTGAAACCACCCGAACCTGCCCCATAAATAATCTTACCCCATAACGGAAGCTGCTTAACCTGGTTCATCCAATTACTCCTTTCTTACAGTTATAATAAGTAGGCAAGGTGTCAGAGATAAATTCAACTTATTTTATTCTTGATTTCAAAGCATAAGCAAGAAATCCGGCAGCAGAGGCAAAAGCTGCCCCGGTTGATACCTGCCCGGTTTCCGGATCGATTGTTTCACAGAAAAAGCCGTTGTCCATTTCAGCACGCTTAAAAAAGTCTTCAGCCCCGGCATTGCAGGCAAGCAGATCATTACAGGCAGCCAGCGGCCATGGATTTTCGGCATGAATGGAACCCGCTTCTTCAAAATTCTGATCCTGGTGAAAATGCTTGTTGTTGGAAGAACGAATCCAGTGGACGGTGTTTGTGAAGATCCTGTCGTCTACTGAACAGAAACCATAATGAGCCAGCAGCTGCAAGCTACCTGGCGGGTTGTCATAGAGAGAAAAACGGCCCTTTCCATCAACAGCCCAGGTAAACATTATACCGAAAGGCCCTTTTACCGTACAGTTTTCATAAATAGATTGTTCCAGCTCCTGGGCCAGGATAGCGAAGTCGCTTTTATGCTGCCAGAGCTCTTCTGCCTGCAGCTTTCCCAGGAAACGAAAGGCGCACTGCAGCAGGGCATTACAGTAGGTAAGGTAAGGGAAGTATACCGGGTCGTCTGAAGGGTCAAGAAATGTACTGAAAAGTCCAGACTCAGGATCAAAACTTGAAAAGGTTTTTTCAACCAGAACATTTAGCCCATTTTGAACTTTTTCTTCTCTGAGAATACCTTTGTCTCCACCCTGGTCAAGGTAATGCTTCAAGGCCAGGAAGTAAGCAGAAAGCTGGTCAAGTTCGAAGCCGGGATAAAGAATTGTACCGTTAATATAGTGGGCATGGTCTCCGGCATTGTCGATATGCCTGGTGAAAACAGTAAGGAGCAGCTCTTTGGCCGTATTTTGGTCGGCCATCATAATTCCCGGGAAACTCCAAAGCAGGGCATCACGACTCCAGTAAGCGGCGCTAACATAATACCGTGGGCTGCGGGATGTTACAGGAACCAATTTATCATTATCAAGGGCCCTGGCTGTAGCATAAAAATATGTGAAAAACATGTTCCTGTTCATTAATTCGCTTAGCTTCAAGCTATTACATTTGCTGCGCCTGCTTTCCAACCAGGTGCTGGTATATTTATGCAGGTTTTCACTGCCGTGCCTTCTCATATCCACATTGGTTGTGCTGGCCCCGTCTGCCTCAAGATTCACTGTTACATAAAGCGTTGTTTCGAAGCTGGTTCCCGGTTCGAGCTGTAATTCATGAACGGCACAGAAACGGTTATTGTCAGTATCCAGGTGCCATTCAGCTTCAGGTTCGGCAGCCATGGCCAGGCCGGACAATGGTGGGCCAGATGAAGCTTCAAGAACGACACTCCCGGTCCAGCGGTTGTAAGCCATGGTTTTGTTGCCATCAATTGCCCGGCGATTAAAAATAATATAGTTAAAACTATCCCAACAGCCCTGCCAGCCGACCTGCAAAGCTGCTTTACTTGTGCTGTTGTTCTGCAGCTTCAGCTTGTAATAGAAACCTTTAAAACCTGGAGGAGCAACAATCTCGCCCCGGATGACAATGCCCTGTTCTGAGTTTATTTCAAACCGGGGCAGCCAGTCCAGCTCATAACTCCATTTTACTGTATCAGCGGGAGTGATAGGATGGTCTTCCTTGTTATAAAAAGGTGTTAAAAATGGTTTTTCCGCAGAACCGCTGAACTCCATTAAACCGCGTTGACCGTAGTGCAGGGTATTAATATTCAATATGCTGCCATCAGGGTTAATCTGTGGGAGGGAAACGTATTCATTACCGGTTAGATAACAGTTATCATAGCTGGTTATTTCTTCGGGAACAGTTAACAAAAGCTTTGATTCGTCATTTTTTGCCATTTAGAGACTGGCCTCCTCTAACACTACTTCTTAACGCAACACAATAGCCTAAGAATATTTAACCATAAGCAACCAACGAGCAGTATGTCGGTCGGGTTGACATCATACATTTAAAGGTTTCGCCTTCATTTGATGAAAACCTTTTATAATGATCGATAATCTTAAACTTGCAATTATCAGTATATACTCCATGCTTGACATCTATTTTTGTTATCTGATAATATTTTTAGCAGCCAGTATGTGATATAATGAACATTGTGCTGATTGCCTGCAACCTTAATTAATAAATCTTTCTTGTATGAAAGTGGTTGGTAGTAAAACTCTGTGGCTGTCATAATTATTATGAAGGATTGCATGGTAACTCCAACTTAATTAGTTATTCCAGCTTTCAACAGCTGAAGAATAAAGGCAATTTGTGAACTAAGAAAGGAGTGATTTAGATGGCAGATTTCGAAGCATTAGCAAACACCATTATAGAGTGTGATGCGGCGAAATCCGGCGAGATGACCCAGAAGATGGTAGACGAAGGAGCAAAGCCTTCTGAGATTATCAACAAAGGGTTAATCAGCGGTATGAACGTAGTAGGTGATCGTTTTAAGAAG
>SLBE01000064.1 GCA_007126465.1 Syntrophomonadaceae bacterium
AAATTTATTGCCGGGGAGTATTCCACCCGCTTCATCGAAGAAAACATGGAAGAGCTGGTTTCAATGTTCAAGGAAAAAGACAGTGAAGATGAGCTTTTAAAGATAGCCCGCTACGTAGCCGAAGTATCAGCTCTTGGCACTCCAAAATGGATTTGAGGGATATAAATGGAACAGAAACTTTTATTCAAACCGGGCCTGCCGTCCGGAGAAATTGTCGACCAGGTCAGAAATTTAGAAGGGGTCTGCCTGACATCAACATCAATGCGCGATGCCGGTCAGTCTGACTACAAAAACCGCCTGCGTATTTACGATTTAAAAACACTGGCCAGGCATTACAACAATATGGGGCTGTTCAGCGCTGAGTGCCACGGTGGAGCCAGGTGGCACGTGGGTGTGATGAACCGGAAGGAAGATCCCTTTGAAGAAACCGCCCTCCTGCGCAAATTAATGCCCAACGTAATGCTGCAAACCCTGATTCGAGAAACCAACCTGTGGGGTTACCGGCCTTACGCTCCCAATGTAATAAGGCACGTTGTCGCCAATGTTGATATTGATGTCTGGCGCTGTTTCTCTTTCCTAAACGATATCAGGAATATGAAAGCGGTTGCTGAAATAGTGATGGGCCGGGATCGCCTTTTTGAGCCGGCTATCTGTTTTACCCAGGCTGACTGGGCTACGAACAAGTACTACCTTAATGTTACCGACGATATAGTCAACCTCTGCGCCGGGACCGACGAAATTATACTCTGTATTAAGGACATGGCCGGGGTAGGCAGTCCGGCGCGGATAAGCAGCCTGGTTGATGCAATTAAGCAAAAATATCCCGATCTGGTCATTCACTATCATCGTCACACTACTGATGGATTGGCCCTTCCGGCCCTGATGGCTGCAGCCAAAGCAGGGGTGAAAATATTAGATGTGCAGGAAGATTCGCTGACCCGCTTTTACGGCCAGGCCCCGATTTTAAGCCTGCAGGCCGGCCTGGAGGAAGCAGGAATTCCTGTTTGCCTAAACCGGCCCGAAGCAGAAGCTGCCGTGGAAAAAGTACGCGGCTGGATCAGGGAATACGACTGGGCAGAATCTCCATTTAAAGGTTTTGATCACTGTGTTACTCAGCACCGAATGCCCGGCGGAGCCTTCCCCAGTTCATTTGAACAGGCCGAAAAGGGAAACTTTTTAGATTTAATGCCGGAAATATTAACCCTGATGTCCCTCTACAACAAGATCATCAAATATTTCGATGTCACACCCGGCTCCCAGATTACATGGACTACCTGCAGCGGCATCATTAACCGCTACAAGAAAGAAAAAGGAGAATACGGGGTAAAGCATATAACTAAATTGGTCAGAAAGTTTGTTGAAGAAAAAAATCAGGCCTTTGAGGAAATGGAGCCGGAAGAACAGGATGAACTGCTCGGTTTATTTTCCGGAACTTCCAGCGATTTTAAAAACCTGCTGCTGGGCAAGTACGGCAGGTTACCGGTTGGCTGGCCGGCTGAATGGGTCTACAAGAGCACATTCGGCAGCGACTGGGAAACATCAATCAAAGGTCGCAACGAACTATCACCCCTTGAACTCCTTAACGATGAGAATATGGAGAAAGCAAGAAAAGAACTTGCCAGCACCCTGGAACGTGGGCCTGATGAAGAGGAATTCATCCTCTACCTGATGCACCCTAAAGATTCAGTGGAATATATTAAATTCCGGGAAAAATACAGTGAGGTTCCTCTTGTTTTACCGACCGAAGTCTGGCGTAAAGGCCTGCTTAACCCGGGCAGCAAAGTTGAGTTTGATTTCTGGGGTAAACCCTGCTGTATCGAACTGGTCTCGGTCGGCGGTGAGTATGACGGCTATATCCATGTGCTAATGAAAGTTAACAGCAAAACCAAGGTCTACGCCATTGAAACAGGCAAGACAACAAAAGCGCCGCTCCGCATGGCCATTAAACCCGGAGAAGTAGGTTCACCGATCAACGGCAACCTCTGGAGAATAGGCAGCCAGGAAAGAGGTGCCCTTAAGATAGACGATATTGTCCGCAAGGGAGAGGAAGTGGCCAATATCGAAGCAATGAAAATGGAAAATGCTGTTACAGCGCCTTTCGATGGTCAGATCGTAGAAATCTGCGCCAGGGTTAACGACACTGTACAGGAGGGGCAGGTCATCCTGGCTATTAAGCCGGCTTAGGTTTTCATTATTTGGTATAATGGAGATAATCAATTCTCATAAATGGAGGTTTAAGATAATGGCTGTTGTAGAAATATCAATTGTTCCCCTGGGCACTGGCAGCACCAGCTTAAGCCCTTATGTTGCCGCCTGTGAAAAAGTACTGCGGGAGAACAGCGGCAACTTGAAGTATGAACTGACGGCCATGGGAACCATACTTGAAGGTGACCTGGATCAAATCATAACCCTGGTCCGCCGCCTGCATGAAGTGCCTTTTGACCAGGGTGCACAGAGGGTAAGTACCAATATTAAGATAGACGACCGCAGGGACAGGACAGGGACCATAGAACAAAAGGTCAAATCAGTGGAAGAAAAGCTTTAGATTATAGAAATTTTCATTGCCTTTATCCTTCACATCCATGCAGAAAAAATTTATACTGCCAAAGAAGCCGGGCAATTTTGCTTTGCCCGGCTTCTTTTTTCAGACTGTCAGATCGTATCAAAGCCCGCATCCACACCAATCAGGCTCTGAGGAGTTAGTGCATCGTTTCCTGTGGCATCCCTGGTCCGGTTCGCTGTTATATCGCTTTCCGTATATGTAATCACAGCACCCGGGTAAGAAGTGCCGGGAGCAATGCTGCCGGTAGAAAGTGTAATGGTAATTTTATTTCCGGTTACCGTGAGACTCACAGCCTGGTTGCTGCCTTCAAAAACATATTGTTCTGGATTCGCATTATTGTTTATAACATCTTCAGAGTAGGTTATTTCAATCATGTTTTCTGATACCGATGCTGCCGACACCATTACCGGTTTAGCTTTATCAACGGGTGTTACACCGGCCTGCGGGCCCAGGGTATTTCCAGGTGCAGCAATATTATCCCGCACCGGTTCAACCTGGGTAACC
>SLBE01000030.1 GCA_007126465.1 Syntrophomonadaceae bacterium
CAGCCTGCTGGTTTACATCCTTGATGGAGTAATGCGCCTGCTGCACCCCTTTATGCCCTTTATATCTGAAGAAATTTGGCAGCAGCTTCCTCACCGCAATGAAGAAGCACTTGTTGTTGCCACCTGGCCCCAGGTGAACAGCAATCTAAACTTTCCTGAAGATGCAGAAGATATGGCTGCTATACAGGAAGTGGCCAGGGCTATCAGGAATCTGCGCAGCCAGGTTCAAATTCCACCGGGCAAGAAAGCAGCAGTCCTGATCAGGGCCGAAGGGCGAATAGCTGACTGTCTTGACCAGGAGCGTCACCATCTTGGCAAGCTGGCTTTTGCTGAGCCCCTGACCATTGAAGCTGAAATAGAGAAACCCAAACAGGCTCTTGCAGCTATCATCGGGGAGGGAGTTGAAGTTTACCTGCCCCTGGAAGGGGTAGTTGATTTGGAAGCGGAAACGGCAAGGCTTGAGAAAGAGCTTGATGAACTGTTGAATGAAATTAAAAAAACTGAAGGTAAGCTTAACAATAGCGGCTTTATATCCAAGGCACCGGCAGAGGTTATAACCAAAGAGAAGGCGCGTCGTGAAGAGCAGGAAAGCCGCCTGGTCAAGCTAAAACAGCGGTTAGAGGAGTTAAAACAGGCAGATGGATAAAGATAAACTCTACTGTGATGCCCTGGAATGGATTCATGGCCTGGGCCGCTTTGGAATGAAGCCGGGACTGGGCAGGATTACAGCTTTACTGGAGCTTCTGGGTAATCCCCACCACAAAGGTCGTTTTGTTCACCTGGCCGGTACAAACGGTAAAGGTTCCACCGCTGTTATGCTTGCTTCAATTCTGCGGGAGGCCGGTTACCGGGTCGGTCTTTACACTTCACCTTACCTTCTTTCTTTTACCAACAGGATGGCTGTGAATGGTGAAGATATTAAAAAAGATGACTTGATTGAACTCGTTGCCCAGGTCAGGCCGCTGGTTGAGGAAATTAATAAAGATCCTGAGCTCGGCGTAATGACCGAATTTGAAGTGGTTACTACCCTTGCCCTGACCTATTTCTCAAGGACAAACCTTGACCTCGTAGTTTTGGAAACAGGCCTGGGGGGCAGGCTTGATGCGACCAATGTTGTTGATCCCCTTTTAAGTATAATCACTAATGTCAGCCTTGAGCACACTGATGTCCTGGGGGATACGGTTGAAAAAATTGCTGCAGAAAAGTCAGGCATTATCAAGCATAACAGGCCGCTTTTAACCGCTGCCGAAGATCCGCGGGTCCTGAAAATCCTTGAAGAAAAATCTCTCCAGCATAATTCCGGGTTTTACCGGGTTTACTCTTCACTTGATGGAGAAGAAGCAGGGTTGATATCTAAACCGGGAGCTGAACTTCAGGAGATCAGCCCGGAAGGCCAGTATTTCCGTTACACAGGCAGTATCTTCAGTTTTGAGCGAATCTTTATTCCCCTGCGCGGCACTTACCAGGTTGCCAATGCTGCTACCGCCCTTGCGGCACTGGAACTACTCAAAAAAGAAGGCTTCACAGTAAGTGAATCAGAACTGCGCAGCGGCCTTGAAAAGACCGAATGGCCCGGCAGGTTGGAACTTCTCAGTAAAAATCCCTACTTGATCATGGATGGAGCCCATAACCCTGCAGCGATAGAGAGCCTGGCCCTTTCTTTGCCGCATTATTTTAAGTACAGTCAATTGATCCTGTTAGTAGGCATGATGGCTGACAAAGATATTCCTGCCATGTTAAAGAAGATCCTGCCACTGGCAGATAAAGTTGTTTTCACCAGGCCTGTCCTGCCCAGGGCAGCAGATCCCCGGGAACTAGCTTCTGTTGCAACCGGGCAATTAGAATTTAAAAAAGAACACTATGTAATCAGCGAGCATGGCCCAGCGCTGGAGAAAGCTTTTGGGTTGGCAGGGCCGGAAGACGCCATCCTGGTAACCGGTTCACTTTATACTGTCAGTGATATTCGTGCTTACTGGCAGGATAGCAGGTCTAAAAAGGCTAAAACCCAGTGACATAGAGTCGGAGTACTTAAAAAACGAAGTAATTTGCAGGACTTTCAGGAGATTTCTCGAAAGTGTAGAAGGTATTTGTTTGTCGCTTGCAATTAAATAAGGAAAGGGTGAACAAAGTCAAATGAGCAGCACCGTCTTTAAAGGAGGCGTTCATCCGGAATACCACAAGGCCTTAACTGCAGAAATGGCGGTTAGCGAGATGAAAGTCCCTGAAAAAGTGGTTATTCCCCTTCAACAGCATATTGGTGCTCCCTGTGAACCGCTTGAATCGATTGAAGTCGGTTCGGAGGTAAAAAAAGGCCAGAAAATAGCTGATAGCAGCGGTTTTGTTTCTGCGCCGATTCACGCCAGTGTGTCTGGTAAGGTTACAGCAATAGGGCCCTACAACCATCCGCTGGGCCGGCCCGTTGAGGCTATAACAATCGAGTCAGACGGTCAGGATAAGTGGGATGATAACATCAGGGCTCCAGAGAACTATGACAATCTCAGTCCCGATGATCTTCGTAAGCTTGTCCGGGAAGCGGGTATTGTTGGTCTCGGTGGGGCTACTTTTCCCGCGCATGTTAAGCTGTCACCTCCCGAAGGAAAAAAAATTGATATTGTTGTTATTAACGGAGCGGAATGTGAACCATATCTGACTGCCGATCATCGGGTCATGCTGGAGCAGGCTGAAAAGATAGTTTTCGGCCTGAAGATTATGATCAAAGCTCTTGGCGCCGAGAAAGGTATTATCGGCATTGAAGATAATAAGGCTGATGCTATAAAGCTGATGGAAGAAGCTGTTGCTGATGATGACAGCTTAAGTGTAGAAAAGCTACCTACCAAGTATCCCCAGGGCGCTGAAAAAATGCTAATCCAGGTTACCACTGGGCGAGTTGTTCCATCCGGTGGTTTGCCGCTGGAAGTCGGGGTTGTAAATCACAATGTCGGAACGGCAATTGCCATTTCAGATGCAGTCCGTGAAGGCAAACCTCTGATTGAAAGAGTTGTCACCGTAACCGGTTCGGGCATAAACAATCCTGACAACCTGTTGATCCGGGTCGG
>SLBE01000232.1 GCA_007126465.1 Syntrophomonadaceae bacterium
AATCTATATAGACAGCGGAAAAAGAAACAGCAGCGCTGTAGGTAAAAGAAAAAATAGCGATGCCGCCTAATATGGGATATACTTGCTTCACCGATAAAGCTTTAAGGTAGCTGGTTAAAGAGCCTGCTGCCTTTTTTGTTGCTAAAACCACAGGAGGTGCTTTTATGGTTGACAGCAGCAGAAAAGCAAGTAGGCTGGTAAAGCTGCAGAGTAAAAACCAGCTGGTATATTCAGCGCGATCAAGCAATAAAAGTGACGCAGCCGGTCCGGCGAAAAGGCCCAGGTTGAAAAAAACCCTCAGCGCACCCAGGTAGGTGCCGATTTTCTCTGGCGGGGCCATCTGGGCGGTCAAAGCATACATGCCGGGTAGATATACAGCAAGGCCTACTGACTGGTAAATACGTGCAGCAATTAGCATGCCGTACGTTGGGCTGACAAGGAGCAATAATGGTGCGGTTGTAAAGGTAAAGGCCCCGAGCAGCATCAGCGGTTTAGCGCCCTTTTGATCTATTACCGGGCCGAGGTAAAAGCGGATCAGGACCGCTGTTAAGCTGAATAAAGTATTTTGCAGGCCGGCCTGGAATGGGCTGCTCCCTATGGAAAGGCTGTACGAAGGATAAATAGATAGGGATGCAAATAAATTGGCCATAAAAAAGAAAACCGATCCAAAAAATAAGAACCATTTTAACCATTCAATTGCATCAGGATTTTTATTTTGCCCACTCAAATCAGGATATTTTGACACTTTCTGTTTATTCCTCATCAGGTATTTTAACCAGTCTGTCTGCCAGTTTTTTACCGGCAATTGCAGCGACATCTGCTGCAACGTAGTGGCTGGAAGCTGCATCGAATAATATGGTAGCCCAGGCTTTTTCTACTCCTTTAGGTAGGCGGTAACAGAGGCAGATTGGCAGACGGGGTAGTACACGCCACTCAAAAGCAAGGTCTGCAAGATTTGGCACTCTCCATCCCCCGCTGGCCCGGCATGCTTTTTCCAGGGCCTCAAGGTTGGCGCCCCAGAACTCGGCCAGCATATCTCCGGAGTATCCCTGGAAAGCCTGCTGGTAAAACAAACCGCCGATCTCGCTTAAGTTAACCCAGCGGCCGGATAAAGGGTGACCATCGGCCCGGTCAAGGTAATGCAGCCAGAGCGCTTCAACCTCCAGGGAAGCTTTCTCTCCACTGCTGTCTGCAATAGTAAGTTCGGGCCAACTGATTTTGTACTCCTCGTTAAAATGAGCTCCGTAAAGGGAAATGCTGTCGCCTTTTTCATACATGATACTAACAGCAGCCAGGCGGGCAACTTCTTGAGGATCTTTGTTTTTAAGGCTATTCTTGTATTGCTCACAACGTTCTTTTAAGGATTGCTGTCGCCTGGCTTCATTAGCTGAATTGTTTAATTCCGGTATGTTATTTTCACGTTTATCCGGGTTCATTTATATCACCGCCAGTAATAACTGCGGCCATTATAGCTATACTTTTCAATACAAGTCAAGTAAAGTACTATAAACAGCTATATTAAAAGTCAATGGAGGAAGTATTTACAGCCTGGAGAATACATTATTCTAAGCTTTTACAGGATAGGAGATGATTTGCTTGCGAATAGGAATTGCCGGATTTGGCAGAATGGGAAAGCTAATCCACCAGAAAGCGCTGGATAGAGGTCATGAAGTTCCTGTGATAGTTGACCCGGGCAGTAAAGATCAGGCTGTAACTTCCGGCCAAAATGCTTCCATATCAGCGCCTGTAGATGTTATAATAGATTTTACCCATCCGGAGTCAGTCATTAAGAATATAGAGCGCTACGGGGAATTAAAAATCCCTGCAGTGATCGGGACAACCGGCTGGTATGATCAGATGGGCCATGTTGCGGAGGTTGTTGAAAAATCAGGGATTGGCCTGATCTGGTCAGGCAACTTTTCCCTCGGAGTCAACCTGTTTTTCCGGATTGTTGAGAATGCCGCTGAAATGATAAACCGTTTTAAGCAGTACGACGCCGCCATTCACGAATGGCATCACCGAAATAAAGCCGATAGCCCCTCCGGGACAGCGGAAATGATCGGTGAAATAATATTAAGGAAGCTTGAAAGGAAAAATAAAATTACAAGTAACCTGGCAGGTGGTAAAATTGGTGATGATGAATTGCATATATCTTCTACCAGGACCGGTTCAATTCCCGGCACTCATCAGGTTGTCATTGACAGTGAAATAGATACTATCACCCTGGAACACAGGGCCAGGAACCGGGAAGGCTTTGCTGAAGGAGCGCTTCTTGCGGCAGAATGGATCTGCGGCAGGCAGGGGCTATATAATATAAATGATATGATGCAGTCAATAATTGGAGGTGTTGATGATCGATAATATATTCAGAGGTGTACACACTGCACTGATAACTCCTTTTACATCAACCAGGTCGGTTGATATCGGTTCATTCAAGAGGCTGGTTGAATACCAGATTGAGTCGGGTATTGACGGACTGGTTCCCTGTGGAACGACAGGGGAAAGCTCTACCCTTACCCATGATGAGCATGACCGGGTCATTGCCCTGACGGTAGAATATGCAGACGGCAGGGTGCCCGTAATTGCCGGAACAGGCAGTAATGCTACTTCAGAGGCAATCCAGCTGTCCCAACATGCGGAGCAGGCAGGAGTTGATGCCGTGTTACTGGTCAACCCCTATTACGTTAAGCCTACACAGAAAGGGCTCTACCTGCATTTTAAAGCGATCGCCGAAGCTGTATCAATTCCCTGCATTCCTTATAATATTCAAGGCCGCTGCGGGGTCAACCTGGAGAATGAAACCCTGCACCGCCTGATGAGTGAACACAGCAATATTGTCGGTGTGAAAGAAGCCTCAGGCAGCCTGGAACAGATGAAAAATTTAATCGACAAGCGCCACGATGAGTTTGTAGTTCTCTGCGGTGATGACAATATGACGGTTGATTTAATTGAAGCAGGCGGCAACGGAGTAGTTTCCGTGGCAGCCAACCTGATACCCCGCCAGATGAAAGAGATGGTTCAATTAGCGATTGACGGGGATATTGAGCAGGCCAGGGATCTTGAACAAAAGCTGATGCCTTTCTTTGAGGCCTGTTTTTTAGAGACCAACCCCATTCCCATAAAAACTGCAATGGCAATGAAGAAATGGTGTCGTGAATCTTTCCGCCTGCCCATGTGTACCCTTTCCCGGAAAGAACACTATGAAACTATCAGGCAGGCCATGGCTGATCTTGATATACCGGAAGGCCAGATTTAAAGCAGCAAATTTTTAATAAGGAGTATATAGATGGCTAAAATAAATACTGATTACCGCAAGTTAAGCGCCGGGTATCTATTTCCGGAAATCGGGCGCAGGATCAAAGAATTTCAAAAGGAAAACCCCGATCTTAAAGTGCACCGGCTGGGCATTGGCAATACAACCGAACCGCTTCCCCCAACAGTAATTGACGGTTTATACAGGGCTGTAGAAAATCTTTCAGCTGTAGAAACTTATACCGGTTACGGTGATGAGCAGGGTGATGAGGATTTACGTGAGGCCCTGGCTGATTACTATGGTAGAAGAGGAGTCGCCTTAGATATAGACGAAATATTTATCAGTGACGGAGCCAAGCCCGATTCGAGTAATATCCAGTCAATTTTCGGCACGGATAACCTTGTAGCCTTCCAGGATCCGGCTTACCCGGTTTATGTTGACTCTAATGTTATTGCCGGCCGCTCCGGCAGTTACGACAGCGAACGTGGAAATTATTCCGGATTTATTTACATGGTTTGTAACAGTGAAAATGGCTTCATCCCTGAGCCGCCCGATCAAAAAGTGGACCTGCTATACCTCTGTAGTCCGAATAATCCGACCGGGGCTGTGGCCACTCAGGAAGAATTAAAAAAGTTCGTTGATTATGCCCGGGATAATAAAGCGGTTATAATTTTTGATGCCGCTTATGCCGAATTTATATCTAACCCTGATTTGCCTCGTTCCATATATGAAGTTGAAGGGGCGAAAGAATGTGCCATAGAAATTAACAGCTTTTCAAAGTTTGCCGGGTTTACCGGCGTTCGCCTGGGCTGGGCTATAGTCCCTCAGGCCCTGACCTGTGAAGATAGTGAGCCCGGTGAATTGCAGCGCTGCTGGCTTCGCAGGCAGACTACTTTCTTCAACGGTGCTTCCAACCTGGCTCAGCGCGGCGGAATGGCAGTGCTCTCTGAAGAAGGTTTGAAAGAGTGCAAAGCGGTAATAGCTTACTACATGGAAAATGCCGGCATCATCAGGGACGGCCTGCAGAAACTGGGTCTTACCGTTTATGGTGGAGCAAACGGCCCTTATCTCTGGCTAAAGGCCCCGGGAGGTTTAACATCCTGGCAGTTTTTTGATAAACTATTATATGAGGCTGGTGTAGTGGGCACTCCCGGTTCAGGATTTGGTCCTTCCGGAGAAGGCTATTTTCGCCTGAGTGCTTTTGGGCACCGTGAAAACATTGAAGAAGCGGTAGAAAGTATTCGCAGCAATCTTAAGCTTTAACTCATGTGTGGGAGTAAGACAGAGAGCAGCAGACTATGGAGGCAGAAACTGATGAGTGAAAAAACATTTTCTCTGGACCGGGCGGAACTGGAAAAAATTGCAGAAAAGTACCCAACCCCGTTCATTATCTATGATGAAAAGGCAATCCGGGGTAATGCCCGGACTTTATACGATGTTTTCAGCTGGGTCAGGGGTTTTAAAAACCATTTTGCCGTTAAAGCCTGCCCTAATCCCGCTATCCTAAAACTATTAAAAGAAGAAGGGATGGGAGTTGACTGTTCCTCCCTGCCCGAACTGCTTCTCTCGGAGAGAGTTGGCTTCAGAAGCGAGGAAATCGTCTTTACCTCGAACGATACCCCTGCTGAAGAATTTGCTGAAGCAGCACGCCTCGGTGCGATAATTAATCTTGACGATATTGGACATATTGAAACCCTGGAAAAAAGCGCAGGTATTCCCGAACTGATTTCATTTCGCTATAACCCGGGAGATGCCCGCACCGGTAATGTGATTATCGGTGAGCCAAAGGAAGCTAAGTATGGTGTGACCGGCGACCAGGTTGTTGAAGCGTACAGGATTATGCAGAAGAAAGGTGTTAAAAGGTTCGGTCTGCATACCATGGTTGCTTCAAATGAGCTGGAGAACAGCTATTTTGTTGAAACAGCCAGGATGCTCTTTGAACTGGCAGTTAAGCTAAAAGAGGAATGCGGCATTAACCTCGAGCTGGTTAATATGGGCGGGGGGATCGGTATCCCTTACCGGCCCGGTGAAAAAGCTGTTGATTTAAAATATATTTCTGACGAAATGCTGAAATTATATAATGAAATAATTATTCCGGCCGGGCTAGATCCCCTGAAGGTGGTCTTTGAATGCGGCCGCCTGGTAACCGGACCGTATGGCTACCTGGTCAGCCGGGTTCGCCATGTTGCTGAAAAATATAAGAACTATGTCGGATTGGATGCATGCATGGCTAATTTAATGCGTCCCGGAATATACGGAGCCTACCACCACATCACTGTTCCCGGTAAGGATGATCTGCCACGGGATCATATCTACGATGTAACGGGCTCTCTTTGTGAGAACAATGACAAGTTTGCCATCGATCGCAACCTGCCTCCTATTGAACCGGGTGATCTGCTTGTTATCCACGATGCCGGTGCACATGGTTACGCCATGGGTTTCAATTATAACGGCAAGCTGCGTTCAGCAGAACTGCTGCTGAAAACTGATGGCTCAGTAGAACTGATCCGCAGGGCCGAAACGATAGATGATTATTTTGCGACGATGCGCTTTCCCGGTGCTCCCGTTACAATCTGATCCGTGTAGTTCAGGTGAAGACGGGAATAATAACCGAATAATTAATTGGTATAAAAAGGAGTGTTTTCTATGATTAGAAGCGACATCAGGGCATATATCAACATAGGGGCTTTTGTTGTTGTTTTGTTAGTCAATTATTTGTCTAATGCTTTACCTTTAAACAACTTAACCCAGGAAGAGCTATCTGCCATAAACCCGGTCTTGATAACCCCGGCGCCATACGTGTTTGCCATCTGGGGTCTTATTTACCTGGCCCTGGCTGCATTTGTTGCTTACCAGGCTCTGCCGCAGTTCAGGGAAAACCCGGCAGTTAAAGCGGTAGGGATTCTTTTTGCAGTTAGCTGCGTTTTTAATGTGCTCTGGATATTTTTATGGCATTATCAAAACGTCGGGTGGTCACTGATTGCGATAATGCTATTCCTGGCTACATTAATATTTATTTATATCCGCCTTGGAGCGGTTACTGCGGACCGGAGCATCTATGACCGTTTCCTGGTTAGATTTCCTTTCAGCCTCTACCTGGGCTGGCTTTCTGCGGCGACGATTGTCAATATTAATGTATGGCTTTACAGTATCGGTTGGTTGGGAACCGGAACCGGTGGAGTCTTCTTTACAGTATTAATGGTAATTATAGCGGCTTTGGTTGCCCTGGCCGTGTTCTACCTGCGACAGGACTACATTTTTGCCGCAGTATTTGTCTGGGCTATTATCGGGATAGGCGCCCGCCACGGCTCGGAAATCCCAATTATAACGGTAGTAGCCTGGTTCTTAGCTGCGGCGATAATCTTTTGCCTGGGCTGGATCACGGCCCGTAAAGGCGACCTGCCCTACATGCAAAAATAAAAGGTGGCATTGCTTTAATCGATGATTAAACCAGGAAATTTGCAATCTCGCAGGACAGGCCTGGCCGGTCTTTTGACGGGTCAGGTCTTTATATTTAACGCGGTTATCTTTTTGTTCCAGGCCTTAACAAAGAGCTTATTTCCACCTTTGCTGCTGCCGCTGCGGGAAGCTTTTTTGATCGACAATGCCCAGGCTGGGTTACTGGTTACCCTGGTCTTCTTTGGTTATGCTCTGGCAAGGTTTCCATCGGGGATTATGGCCGACTATATGGGATGCACCAAAACTGTCTTACTGGGCAGCGCCGCCATGGCCCTATCCTTTCTCGGGGTGGCCCTTTCACCCACTTATCCGGTCATGGCCTTAATGACCTTTATTCTGGGTGTAAGCAGCGGCATATACGTAACTGCCGGATATACCCTGGCAGTTATCATCGGTACACGTAAAAGAGCAGCTACTGCCACGGCTGCCTTTGAGTCATTTGGTATTATAGCCGGCATTGCCTCTCCGGCATTAGTTACTCTATTTGTATTATATTTAAACTGGCAGCTGCTGTTTATTGTTTCAGGACTGCTTCTGGCGGTGGTTACATTTGTCTTTTTCCGCAGAAGGAAAAATTCGGTCAATTATGAGATCGAGTATGCCCGGCAAAATGGCATAACAGATGGAAAAAGCGAAAAACCGCCCTGGCTTGAAGGCAGTAAAGGGGGAACATTGAAGAACCTGTTTAAAGAAGCAGCTTCTTCTGCGGTCATTTTTCGCGATCCCATGATCAGGCGTTTTATTATTTGGAGCACGCTGGTTGGTGGCCTCGGGGCCCTTTCCTGGACCGGCATTAATTCCTTTATACCAACATTCCTGGTCGAAGAAAGAGGCTATAGCTATGATTTGGCCAACCGGATGTTTATCATTGTTGCTGTGGCTGGCCTTGCTGCTAAAGTATTTACTGGACTTCTGGCTGATCGCTTCGGTAACAATCCTGTTTTGTTTTCCAACCTTCTGGTTAGTGTTTTCCTCTTTGTCAGTATGACCCTGACTAATAATCACTGGTTATTGCTGATAATCCTGGCCTTGCTGGGGGCGGCCTGTTTAAATACGAACACCCTGATTAATTCATATGTTATGCGCAACATGCCACCCCGTTACCAGGGTGCCGGTTTTGGCTTTTTTAGTATGTCATATACCGCCGTGTATAGTCTCGGACCCTATATGACCGGATTTATGGCTGAGTTTTTCGGCATGAGCAGGGCAATACAGTTCAGCTCAGGTGGGGCAATAGCTGCTGCGGTTTTAATACTTATGGCAAATTACTTTGTCCCCAAACACCTGGTGGAAAAGCTGGCATCTTCCTGATGATTTTTCTGGTAGTGCCGGTTCCCGGGTCACTTTTACCGATTCTGCTGATATCAACAATGTAATTACCCAGCGTAAATCATTTGGCACTGCCCTACCTGCTGTAGAATATTGAAATGTTCAGCGAGCGAAATTTTTTTCAGCAGGCTGAGACAATTACAAATTAAAAAGGCTCTTAAGAACATCATGTCCCTGAGAGCCTTTTTTATTGTGGTCGGAGCGAGAGGATTTGAACCTCCGGCCTCTTGGTCCCGAACCAAGCGCGCTACCAAACTGCGCTACGCCCCGTTTTTGCAACCTGATTATAGCACAGTGAAAATTAAAGAACAATACCGAAAAATAGGCCTTGAACAGAGTCGATTTGAAGGCAATGCTTGAGAAAAAATTAACTTGAGCAAATATTTGCAATATTATTGACATATGACATGTTGCTCTGTATAATAACAACATACAAGAACTTGTATTTTAGCTTATGCTAAGTGGTCGCTTTAGCTTAAGCGACCGGAAAGGCGGATTGTCGTAGTGGAATATATAGTAATCATTGCAGTAATTCTTTTAATTTCGTGGGGTGTAAGGGTCTTAATTCATGCCAGCGTAAAAAAACGCAACCGCTAGGTGTAGTAATATTAAGTGCTGATTAGCTTCGAAGGGAGAGATAGGATATGTTGAACGCAATCTTGTTTGTTGGTTTTTTCTTAACTGTAGCTCTCTTCATCTATTACATGGTGGCAGCGGATGTTAAAAAGGCCGATCGGTAGCAGTTTAGCTTTTCCCGGGGTTTGAATAGCAGTAAGTTTTTACGGAATTATGTATAAATCATAACATCTATGTTACGATTTGAACTAAGTTTGCAAAAAAGAGTTTTGTTTTTTTCATGTAAATGCGTTAATATACTAGGGGTGTCTTTGACATCCCTTTTATCTATTAAATGACTCAACATAACCAACTCGGGGTGAGGCGAGTGAAGAAAAAAATTGTAGTGGGAATACCGCGCTCCCTGGCATACTATAGCTTTTATCCGCTGTGGAGGGTATTTCTAGAGAAACTAGGCGTTCAGGTTGCGATTTCAAAGGCGACTAATCGTAAAATACTTGAAGACGGTATCAGGGAAACGGTCAATGATGCCTGTATTCCTATTAAAGTTTATCATGGCCATGCTTTTGACCTGGCCGACAAAGCTGACTTTATCTTTTCACCGCGTATGGTCAGTGCCGATGGCAGGGCTACCTTCTGCCCCAAGTTTTTAGGTCTTCCGGATATGGTCAGGTTTTCCGGTGTTGAACTGCCGCCACTAATTGATACCCGCTATGATTTAAGCGGCTTGCCGGGTGGTCAAATCAGATTTTTCTTCTCCGTGGCTCGGACCATTGGCATAATAAATCCTTTTAAAGTTTTATATGCTGCCGTTTGTGCCTTGCGAGCTCATAAGCTTTATAATAAGCTGCAGCTTCAGGGTTTTAAGCCGTCTGATGCCCTCCAGGTTGTCTTTAACCAGAAAACTATATCAGAATTGAGTAAGGAAAAGTTAATATCTGGGGCCAGTCGGGCTAAAAAGGTGGTAGTTGCCCTGCTGGGCTACCCTTATGCCATTTATGATCCTTATATTAGTGCCGGTATTTATAATAAGCTGGTTAAGCTGGGGGTTGAGGTTGTTACCTACGAACAAATCCCCTTAAAGGAAATGCGACGCTTTTCTAAAGTGCTGCCGCAAAACTTTTTCTGGTACTACAGTAACCAGGTTTGCTGGGCGGGCCTTTATCTTCTTGAACAAAAAAAGAAAATTGATGGCATTATTCATGTTACCGCCTTTGGCTGCGGCCCGGATTCCATGGTTGATAAAACCCTGGAGCTGGAAGCAAAAGCGGCTGCTTTACCTTTCCTAAGCCTGACAATTGATGAACATACCGGTGAAGGAGGTGTCTGGACCCGCCTGGAAGCTTTTGTCGATATGCTGTGGGCAAAGCAGGTACAAAACAAGGTGGGTTAAGGACAGATGAAATTATATTTAGGGATAGATGTAGGTTCGGTTAGCACAAATTTGGTTTTGATGGATGAGCGAAACCAGGTTTTAGAATTTGAATATTTAAGAACCCGGGGACAGCCGATCAAGGCGGTCCAGGAAGGGCTTAAAAATATGGCACCCAAGTTGCCGGGGGGAACTGTTGTCAGTGGGGTCGGGGTTACCGGCAGCGCCCGCAGCCTGGTTGGAGTGGCTGTAGGAGCCGACGTGGTAAAAAATGAAATTACTGCCCATGCGGTTGCTGCTGATTTTGCGGTGCCTGGTGTGCAGACAGTTCTGGAAATCGGAGGCCAGGATTCAAAAATAATTATTCTCCGGCACGGAGTGGTTATTGATTTTGCCATGAATACGGTCTGTGCAGCAGGAACCGGTTCCTTTCTTGATCACCAGGCGGATCGCCTGGGCATTGCCATTGAGGAATTCGGGTCTCTGGCCCTGAAAAATAAGAACCCGGCCCAGATTGCCGGACGCTGCTCTGTTTTTGCGGAATCTGACATGATCCATAAGCAGCAGATGGGTTATGGCCTGGAAGATATTATAGCCGGGTTGTGTGACGCACTCGTCCGCAACTATCTCAACAACGTTGGGAAAGGCAAGGAAATTCTTGCCCCGGTGGTATTTCAGGGTGGGGTAGCTGCCAATATCGGCATCAAGGCTGCCTTTGAAAAAGCACTGGAAACGGAAGTAATTGTTCCGGAGCACTATCATGTTATGGGCGCTTTTGGCGCTGCCATCCTGGCTCGCTATACCATGGAGGAGAAGCAGGAAACTTCTTCATTCAGGGGCTTTGCCTTAAGTGACCTGAATTATGAAGCCGGCACTTTTGTCTGTGACGGCTGTCCAAATATCTGCGAGGTTGTAAATCTCTACCTTGACGGTGAACTGCTGGCCCGCTGGGGAGGCCGCTGCGGCAAGTGGGAGAACTTAGAGTTAAGGCCTGACTCGTCCCTGAAAACATAACCCGGGACAACGGGACGCTTCTACCCAGCCTGCCAGTAAACAAATATTCCTTTTGAGTAATATTTTGTTGACACAGGCAGGAATTATGGTATCTTATGAATAAGTATAATAGGCTGAGGAGTTAATTAGCCTACATCTTCTCAACTGCTGTTAATTACTTTGAAGGTGGTGATTGATGGCGACTGTTGTATGGTTTAATTAAGCTTAGGAAAATTATAAGGGGGTTTTATAAGAATGAGAAAGTATTTGTTTGGGTTTTTAGTATTACTGTTAATGACAGGACTTCTTTTCGGCGGCTGTGCTCCCGATGAAGAAGTTGTAGATGAGCCCGTTGATGAAGAACCTGTCGATGAAGAACCGGTAGACGAGGTAGATGACCAGAACCTGGTTATTGCTATTGGTGCGGAACCGGAAAGCCTGGATTCACTTTTAATGAACTCAG
>SLBE01000087.1 GCA_007126465.1 Syntrophomonadaceae bacterium
ACAGCCCTGATCCAGAGCAGCAGTGCAGCAACCGGTGTTATTATTGCCCTGACCATGCAGGATCTTATTCCTTTTTATTCAGCTGTTCCATTGATCCTGGGAACAAATATCGGCACCAGCATTACTGCGATTATTGCGTCAGTTGGAGCAAACGTTACGGCCCGGCGCGTGGCAGTGGCCCATGTTATGTTTAATGTTCTGGGAGTAGTTATTGCCTTGATTGTACTTGGGCCTTTTACAGATATTATCCTGCAAACTGCCACAACAGTGCCCCGCCAGGTGGCTAATACCCATACTGCTTTTAACCTGCTGAACACGATAATATTTGTTCTGTTTCTGAAACAATTTACCGGACTCATTTGTAGAATCATCCCCGGGGAAGACGAAAAAATGGATTTCGGACCGAAATACCTGGATCCGCGTATTTTGAAAACACCAGGTGTTGCCATTGGCAGCGCCAGGCAGGAACTTTTGCGAATGGCAGGTATTGCCCGGGAAATGTTAGCCGAAGCCTTAGAAGTATTTCTCAAAGATGACTTGAAAAAGATCAAGCACATTATCCAAATGGAAGAACTGGTAGATGGCCTGGAAAAAGAAATTAATGTTTATTTATCAGAGCTTTCGCAGCATTCCATGTCCATGGAGCAATCAAAAAAAGTAGGGCACCTTATGTCTGCAGCAAACGACCTGGAGAGAATAGGTGACCATGCAGAAAATATTATGCAGCTATCGGAGATGAAAACAGAAGAGCGCCTGCCATTTTCAGCTACAGCACTGGAAGAGATTAGCTTTTTATATAATAAAGTTGATAAAATGCTTGGTCAGGCTATCGAAGCCATGGAAAATGACGATAAAGAACTGGCTGCTTATGTGGTTAAAGAAGACAATGAAGTGGATGAGCTTGAAAAAAAGCTAAGGAAAAGGCACATCGACAGAATTAACACCAAGAAATGTTATCCCCAGGCTGGAGTAATATTCCTCGATCTTTTAAGCAACCTTGAACGGATTGGTGACCATGCCAACAATATTGCGGATCTTGTACTGGAAGAGTAGATTCAACCGCCGGCCTTACCTTTAAACTCTTCGAAAGTTTGGTGATTGTCCAGGTGGTCCAAACAAAAGGCACTCTGCTGCTTAACGACAACCGGGAGTCCCTGGCAAAAGCTGCAGCCATTATAAAACGGGGCGGCCTGGTTGCATTTCCAACCGAAACTGTTTATGGACTGGGTGCGGCAGCGACAAACGCTAAAGCAATTACAAGTATTTTTGCAGCGAAAGGAAGGCCTGCAGATAATCCTCTGATCGTTCATTTATCTGACCGTAACCAGCTAAACCTTGTTGCCCGGGAAGTCCCTGATGAAGCGAAGTTTCTGGCAGACAAATTCTGGCCCGGACCGCTAAGCCTGGTACTGCAAAGGTCTGAATATATTCCTGCCGAGGTAAGCGCAGGGCTGCCGACAGTAGCAGTCAGAATGCCCGATCACCCTGTTGCCCTGGCATTAATTAATCTGGCCGGTGTGCCTGTGGCCGCACCGAGTGCCAACAAATCAGGTCGTCCCAGCCCAACCAGTTACCGGCATGTCCTTGAGGATTTGACCGGTAAAATAGATGCGGTAATCAAGAGCAGTACATGCAAAATTGGCATAGAGTCCACTGTCCTTGATTTGAGCGGCCACTCTCCGCTAATCCTTCGCCCGGGTGGCCTGCCGAGGGAAGATCTGGAAAAAGCTCTTGGTCGCAGCATTGGTGTGGCAGGTGATAAAAAAAACAGCCTTCAGCCTGCTTCCCCCGGGATGAAATACCGGCATTATACACCCAGGGCTCCCCTGATCCTTGTTACGGGGCGTGAGTCGGTGAAGCATCAGGTCCTTAACCGGTTGGCCCTTTATCATCACAGGAAGGGTTTCGCAGTCGGTTTGTTGAACACTTCTATGCAGCAACATTTGAAGAAAAACTCTGATCCTGAAAAGTTTGCAGCAAAGCTATACAGCTATTTGCGCAGGATGGATGCAGCAGGGGTTGATATTATTTTTGCAGAGGAAGTCAGTTTTTCAGGGATTGGGTTAGCTGTAATGAACCGGTTGAAAAAAGCTGCTGCCCGGGTATTGAGAGTATAAGGGGGGAAGTCATTGCTAAAAATATTGTTTGTTTGCACTGGAAATACCTGCCGCAGTCCGATGGCAGAAGCACTAATAAAGTATGAACTGGAGAATGTAGACCTTCCCTTTGAGGTTGAGGTTGCTTCAGCGGGTCTTTCTGCAGTAGCCGGGGAAAAAGCATCTGAACCGGCAAAAAAAATGTTCAGTCAGGACGAGCCAAATCTCAATCACCACAAAGCCAAAGCAATTGACCTGGATCTTATTGATGATGCAGACCTGATCCTGGTTATGACAGACGATCACAAACGTGAGCTGCTTGCCCGTTTTCCACGTGCTGCTAATAAAACTTTCATTTTTAAGGAATACGCAGGTAATGCAGGCAGCAGCTGTAATATTGCTGATCCTGCAGGTTACGGTCCGGATAAATATCGCCAGGTCCTGGAGGATATTCGGTGTAATGTAAAGAAGCTTGTGAGCAAACTGAAGGAGGGGTCCCGGAATGAAAGTAGCCCTGGGTAGTGATCATGCCGGCTTTGCGTTAAAAGAGTCTATTGCAGAATATCTTGACGCCAGTGATAAATCATTTCTGGATTGCGGGGTATCGTCTGAAGATAGCGTTGATTATCCCGATATTGCAGTTTCCGTGGTTAACGCAGTTCTCTCCGGTGAATGCGAGTGTGGAATCCTGATATGCGGCACCGGTATCGGCATGTCAATCGCTGCCAATAAGCATAAAGGGATCAGGGCCGCATTATGCGGTGAGCCTTATTCAGCAAAATGTGCCCGCAAGCATAATGATGCCAATATCCTCACCATGGGTTCGAGAGTTACAGGGCCTGGATTGGCGGCAGATATTGTTGAAGCTTTCTTTTCCGAGTCCTTTGACGGAGGCAGGCACAAGCGCCGCCTTGATAAAATTGAGTTCATTGAAAAA
>SLBE01000187.1 GCA_007126465.1 Syntrophomonadaceae bacterium
ATATCCTTGTTCGGCACTTCTATCCCCAGGGCAGCTTTGCCGGGAATTGGCGCTTCAATTCTTACCAGTGGGGCAGCAAGGTTGAGGGCAATATCGTCTGAAAGGCTGATTATTTTGCTGACCTTAACCCCTGCTTCAGGCTGTACTTCAAACCGGGTAACCGTGGGGCCTGACTGGACGTGAACTACTTTAGCTTTAACTCCGAAACTCAGGAGTGTGTTTTCGAGCAAGCGTGCCCTGTCCTTACTGCTTTTTAATTGATGCTGCCCACCCGACTGCTTACCGGCAGCAAGCAGTTCAAGCGGAGGGAACTTATAATCCTTCAGGGGTGCCCCGGACGTTACTGCCGCCGGAGAACCACCTTCCGCTTCTGTCCCCTCAGTCATATCTTTTTTAACCTGTTCATCAGGCTGATCTTCTTCTGTTCGTTCTTTTTCTGAAGATAAATTATTAGCTTCGCTGATAGTTGGGTCGCTGTTTATAACAGCAGTCGAAGCAGGTGTATTGCCAATACTAAGCTGGTGCTCTTCGGACCCGGTTAAATGGACACCGCTTCCTTCAGCACTTCTGTTTAAAGCCGCTTCTTTGATCTTTTCCTGGGAAGTGGAACTGATATCTTTGACCAGATCAAGCAGAAACAGGCCACCCTTTTTTATAATTCCGGCCAGCCAGTTGAAAAAAGCAGAGCATAATTTAAGAAAACGTCTGATTGAAATGTTGAAAATAAGAAGAACTGCAATGAAGGTTATCGTGATCAGTATAATCATGCTGCCCAGTGGTCCGAGCAGATAGAGCAAAACAGCCCCCAGGGCAGCACCGATTACACCACCGCCCTGCTGGTTCAGGCCAATTACAAAACTATCATAAAATATACTATCATGTGCAGGCAGTGGATCGGTAAGCAGCTGCAGCTGAATAAATACCGGGATGATGAATATGAAAAATATCAGCCCGATCAGCCTGGTGCCAAGCTGCCACCTTCCCTGGGGAAGGATAAATCTAAGCCCGATAAGCGCAATAAAAATTGGCAAAATAAAAGCTGCATCGCCGGCAATGAGCCGCAGGATATTATTAAGGTAAAATCCAATGCCACCGACCTGGTCCGGATGAATCAATCCGACATAACAAAAAACAGCCAGGGCCAGCAGCAGGACTCCCTTTATCTGCGAACGCATCTCCTTGTTTAAGCCCTTTTTTCGCCGTTTTTTGGCCAATTCAGCGCCATCCACCTTTCAAGAAGCATTATAAAACAAATGTTCGCGCTTGTAAATTGAAATTTTTAGCAATAGCCCAATTTTCATCACCTGGCAATACTCAGCCTGCTTAAATAATATAGAGAGCATAAAGTGCAGGCATGGAAATGCCGGTGAAGTGAGGCCTGGCGCCCGGTAGTTGCTATTACTTTTCACTACCTGTCGCTACATCTATAACTATCGGCATAATCATCGGACGCCGGCCGGTATGCTCATAAAAGAAAGAAGAAGCAGCGTCTCTTACCTTTGATTTAACCTTGTTCCACTCCTGCAGCTGTTCCCTGTCCAGTTTATCAATTGCTTTTGTCATCTCTGATTTGGCCTGATCCAGCAGATCAACAGATTCCCGGACATAAACAAAACCACGGGTAATAATTTCCGGCCCGGCCATAATCTTGTTATTATCCTGATCAACCGCCAGAACGACAATGACAATGCCATCTTCAGATAAAACCTGGCGATCGCGAATTACCACTTCACCGACATCGCCAACTCCGAAGCCATCGACCAGGACCCTGCCGGCGGAGACTGAACCATTGATTCGTCCCTGGCCGTTTGAAAATTCGATGTTGCTGCCAATCTTAGCCAGAAAAACATTCTCTGGATTCATGCCCAGCTTCTCAGCTGTTTTTTTGCAATATGCCTGCTGCCTGTATTCACCATGCACTGGGATTATATACTGAGGCCTGAGCAGGTTAAGCATCATCTTTATTTCTTCTTCACTCGCGTGTCCCGATACATGGACACCGGTGCTGGTACCATAAATTACTTCTGCTTTTAAATGAAATAAATTATTGATCGTTTTCGATACCAGTTTTTCATTGCCCGGAATAGGGTTGGCTGCCAGTATCACTGTATCGCCTTCGTATATTTCAACCTGGCGATGATCCGATTGTGAAATCCTGGTCAGGGCCGACATAGGTTCACCCTGGCTTCCCGTCGTAATCAGGGCTAACTTTTCAGGTGGAATATCTTTGATCTTATGAAGATCAACCAGTACACCATCCGGTATATTTAAATAACCCAGTTCCGTAGAAATATCTACGGTATTGAGCATACTGCGTCCGGCAATTGCTACCTTCCTGTCATAGCGCACGGCTGCATCGACTACCTGCTGAATACGGTGTATGTTCGAGGCAAAAGTAGCTAAAATAATCCGACTGCGGGAAAGGCGGAATATTTCATTGATGTTTTTTCCTACATCTTTTTCTGAAATGGTATATCCCGGACGGTCGGCATTGGTTGAATCAATCAATGCCGCTATAACACCCTTGCGCCCTAATTCAGCCAGTTTGAAATAGTCCGTTATTCTTCCGTCAACCGGGGTCTGATCAAACTTGAAATCACTGGTATAAACCAGGATTCCGGCCGGCGTTTCAACGGCTACTCCGACAGAATCAGGGATACTGTGATTGGTTCTGAAAAATTCAAGCTTAAAATTCTCAGAAATTTCAAGCCCCTGATCGGGGTTTATTTCTTTCAGCTCAATGTTTTTATGGGGATGCTCCCTGAATTTTGCCTCAACTATGCCGAGGGTTAACCTGGTCCCATAAACGGGACATTTAAGGTCTTCAATTATAAAAGGGAGAGCTCCGATATGGTCTTCGTGACCGTGAGTTAAAATGATCGCCTTAATATCGAAATTGTTTTCCAGCAGATATGAAATATCCGGAATAACAATATCGACTCCCAGCATTGCTTCATCAGGAAACTTAAGCCCGGCATCCATGATGATGCATTCATGACCGTACTTCAGTACAAACATGTTCTTTCCAATTTCACCGATTCCCCCGAGGGGTATCAGCTGCAGCGTTTTACTTTTCTTGTTTCGTCTGGACAAAATGTACCTCCATTATGTATTTTCGGGTAGTGCAGTCGCAGCAAACCAGCGCCTGAACACCCTAAGTTAACTTCCCGCTTTGCTCCGTGCCTGCAGAGAAGTATTAAAATCAAAATATAATCACATCAAAAAATCTCTAACTCTTTATAAATCTCCTGTAGTAACCTGAAACCTGGATCCTTAATTCAGAATCCCGGACTTCTATCCCGTATGTCCGAAGCCCCCGTCATTGCGCTCTGTCGGAGGCAGTTCATCAACTTCTTCAAGTACAGCCCGGGGAACCGGGCATAGCACCATCTGGGCAATCCGATCGCCACGACTAATGGTAACAATATCCTGTCCCAGGTTGATCAAGATTACTTTTATTTCACCGCGGTAATCCGAGTCGATGGTGCCGGGAGAGTTAACAATCCCAACTCCCTGCCTGACAGCCAAACCACTGCGCGGCCTGATTTGCAGCTCATAACCGGGAGGTACAGCAACCAATAAACCAGTTGGCACCAGGAATCTATTCCCGGGCTGAACAATAACTTCATCCTCGACAGCCGCGTATATATCCATGCCGGCCGACCCGCTGGTCATATAAGATGGCTGCGGCAAATCTTCTGTGCCCATTATTCTTTTAAAGGGCAGCTTTATATTCTCACTGTTCATGAAAGTATCTCCTGTACCCAATACTCAGCTGTTTTCCACTGTTTGCCCTATACCGTTATGTACTGCCCAGCTGCTTTTAGAGAAAAAACCCTACCAGGTAGGGTTTTAACCTTGCTGCTATTTGCGATTATCGGGCTTATTCCCGCCGCCCCCACCGCCTGAAGGTTTCTCAAGCAGGGCCTTCCTGGAAAGGTTTATCCGCCCTTTTTCATCAATATCCAGGACTTTTACTTCGATTTCATCTCCCAGTCTCACCACATCTTCCGTTTTATCAACACGGTGATGATCCAGGTGTGATATATGCAGCAGGCCTTCTTTGCCCGGCAGCACCTCAACAAAAGCGCCGTAACGTTCAACCCTTTTAACTTTACCGGTATAAACTTCTCCTGCTTCTACATCCTTGACCAGGGCTTCAATCATTTCCCTGGCTTTTTCTCCGCCTTCCGGATCGACAGCAGCTATAAATACCCTGCCGTCAGGTTCAATGTCAATGCCCACTCCGGTTTCAGCGATGATCTTGTTAATCATCTTGCCACCGGGACCGATAACATCCCTGATCTTATCTACATCTATTTGCATCCTGATCATCCGTGGAGCGTTCGGCGAAAGTTCCGGCCTCGCTTCACTGATAGTTTCGTTCATAATACCCAGGATATATTTATAGCCCTCATCGGCACGTTCCAGGGCTTTTTCCAGCAGTTCACGGGAAAGACCCTTGATTTTAATATCCATCTGCATTGCTGTAATCCCTTTTTCAGTTCCGGCTACCTTAAAGTCCATATCTCCTAAAAAGTCCTCAACACCCTGGATGTCGGAAAGGATTGCGACATCATCACCTTCCTTGATCAAACCCATGGCTATTCCGGAAACAGGCCTTTTCAGCGGCACACCGGTATCCATCATGGCGAGTGAACCGGAACAGACACTACCCATTGAGGTTGAACCGTTCGATTCCAGGACTTCTGAAACCAGGCGAATTGTATACGGAAAATCATCCTCGGAGGGAACAACCGGTTCCAGGGCCCGCTCGGCCAGGGCCCCGTGACCAATTTCCCTGCGTCCGGGACCGCGCATAAATCCTGTTTCGCCAACACTGTAGGGCGGGAAATTATAATGGTGCATAAACCGCTTCGATTCTTCAAGCCCAAGACCGTCTAACATCTGCATATCACGCAGGGCAGAAAGGGTACAGATATTCAATACCTGGGTTTGACCGCGGGTAAAAATAGCAGATCCGTGGGTACGCGGCAGTGAAGATATTTCACAGCTGATTGGACGGATCTCATCAGACCGGCGACCATCTGCCCGCAGGTTATCATTAATAATCATTTTACGCAGTGTATCCTTTAGAACCGTCTCAAAGATCTTAACCAGTTCTGATTCCTGTTCAGGATATTCTTCAACGAATTTATCTTTAATTCCCTGCTTTACTGTAGCAAGCTTCTCTTCACGTTCCTGCTTGTCGGAAATCTTCAGGGCTTCTGAGACGCCTTTCTTAACGATCGGCTCGACCTCGTCAACCATTTCCTGGGGCAGTTCTTTTTTCTCAACGGTCATCTTCTCTTCGCCGACTTCTGCAACCATTTTCTTCTGCAGATCAACAATCTCCTTGATTGTTTCATGTCCGGCCTGGATTGCCTTGAGCACGTCATCCTTGCCTATTTCATCTGCTCCAGCTTCAACCATAAGCACCGCATCTTCAGAGCCGGCCAACATCAGGTGCAGAGAACTTTTTTCTGTTTCTTCCTGGTTGGGGTTAACGACAACTTCACCATCGACCATACCGACGATAACAGCACCGATCGGACCCTCAAACGGTATCTTTGATATTGAAAGCGCTGCTGATGCTCCGATAATAGCCAGCGGTTCCGGAGGGCAATCCTGGTCCATCGAAAGGATCGTGGCCACTATGTGCAATGAATGATTAAAGCCTTTTGGAAAAAGAGGCCTCACTGAACGATCTGTCAGGCGGCAGCCTAAAATGGCTCGCTCAGTAGGCCGTCCTTCCCTTTTGATAAAACCGCCTGGTATACGTCCAACGGCATATAGCCGCTCCTCGTAATCAACAGTCAGCGGCAGGAAGTCGACACCTTCACGTGGTTGATCTGAAACTGTTGCAGTAACCAAAACCATTGTATCGCCATGTCTTAGCAAAACGGCACCGCTGGCCTGCTTGGCAAGCCTGCCTGTTTCCATAGAAAATTCTTTGCCCTGAAATTCCATTTTATAAGTTTGCATAAATCTATAAACTCCTCTCGACTACTACTTTAATTACCTGGTATCAGATATTTACAATTAACCGTAAGCACGGAGGCTGGCTCCGTGCTTACGATGTAACTGTTATTTTCTCAGCTTGAGCTTGGTAATAATTGTCTGATAGCGTTCAGGGGAAGTATTGCGAAGATAATTCAGCAAGCCTCTCCTACGGCCAACCATTTTTAGCAATCCCCGTTGAGAATGGTAATCTTTTTTGTGGGTTTTTAAGTGTTCCGTGAGGTAATTAATACGCTCTGTCAACAGAGCTATTTGAACTTCAGGTGAACCCGTATCGCCCTCGTGCCTTTTGTAACGATTAATTATTTCCTGTTTCTGTTCCTGATCAAACATAATAATAAAGCTCCTCCCATTATTATAATCGCCGCCTGCCAAGTTTAACGTTGGGAAAGCGTAAAACCTAGCCTGCGGTTCAAACTATTGTGATTTTAGCACAGAACAACCTGCTTGTAAAGAATGGCTGATTCCGTTTTTTCCCTGATTATAAAGCCCGATCAACTCCCGGCTCTGTTCAATATCCTGCCCGATCTGTTCTTTTAGCTGTTCTGCTGAATTAAAGATTCGGGTATCGCGCAGCTTTTCCAGAAAGCATATCCGGATCTCACGATTATAGATAGTTTGGTTAAAATCAAGGATATGTGTTTCTACAGCAACATTATGATCGGCAAAGGTAGGGCGTGAACCCACATTGGTTACCCCGTAAAACAGCTCACCGTCAAGCCTGTTTACTGCAGTCAGGTAAACACCCTTACCGGGCCATAAAAGACGAGGATTGGCGGCAATATTTGCCGTTGGGTAAACCATTTTCTTTCCTATTCCATAACCCTTAATTACCCGGCCCTGCCTGTAAAAATAATAGCCAAGCAGTTCGGAAGCTTCCTTAACATCTCCACTGAGCAATAAAGAACGAATAATTGAACTGCTAACTTCTTTATCCTTGAAGTAGAACATAGGGCACACATCAACGGAAAAACCAAGTTTACTGCCCCAGTAACTCAGGGTGCTGGAACTGCCTGCACCCATTCGTCCAAATGAATAGTCCTCACCGACAAATGCCCCTTTTACCTGCAGCCTTTCGACTAATACCTGGCGCACAAACTGCTCCGGCGAAAGTGAAGCCATCCTGGAAGTGAACTGCTGAATAACCATGTAATCCAGGCCCAATTCCACCATTATTTCCGCCCGGTCAGCCAGGTCGGTTAAAAGCGAAATGGGCTGCTCTGGACGCAGGGCGATCTGGGGATGGGGATCAAAGATCAATACGGCGCTTTTGCCCTTTTTGTTTTTTGCTTTTTTTACTGCCGCTTTTATTATCTCCTGGTGGCCGCGATGAATACCGTCAAAATTCCCCAGCGCTACATAAAGGGAATCATTTTGATTTGCTATATTATCTACACCATTAATAATTTCCATCTAAACTATTCCTTTTCACCTTAATTCAATATCTTTACCTCTATGATAAAAATTTCAGGGTTTTTAAACCCTCTTTGTCCTCCAGAGCAAACTTTGTTAGAAGAGCCTTAAATTCTCCCTGCCTGTCGTAGAGCCTGATCGGCTTATCCAGGGGTAACTTTGACAGAAGTGCTGTATCGCCTGGATAAAGTTCCTGGCCATTTTTTAAAGCTTCCACCTGATCATAATCAAGCCTGATTGCAGGATACTGTTGCAATGCACTATCCATTGGCCACATTATCTCATTTACGCTGCCTTTATCTGCTTTTTCGGCGACCTGATCCATTGTCAGTGCTTTATCAAGATGATATGGACCCACTGCAGTTCTAACCAGGCCTGAAAGGTATGCACCACATCCTGCAGATTCACCGATATCCATCACCAGGGTCCTGATATAAGTCCCCTTTGAACAGTCCACCTCAAAAGTAAGCTGCGGTTCTGAATCACTGTCATAAGTTAAAAGCTCTATCCGGTATATATTTGCCGTTCTAATCCTGCGAGGAACTTCTTTGCCCTGCCTGGCCCAGTAATAGAGAGGCTTGCCCTGGTGTTTAACCGCAGAAAAGTGCGGCGGCAGCTGTTCGATCTCGCCACTGAAGCTTTGCAAAATATCTTCAATTTGCCGGCGATCGGGCAGTTTCGCATCCGGGGTAACTATGATATCTCCCTCAGAATCACCGGTGCTGCTTATTTTGCCAAGGTTCACTTCTGCCCGGTAGCTCTTGGGCAGCTCCATAACATATTCACTCAAACGTGTAGCCCTGCCCAAACAAATCGGCAGAACCCCGGTTGCCATCGGATCAAGTGTTCCGGTATGTCCTGCCCTTTGACCGGGAAATATTTTTTTAACCACCTGCACGGCCCTGCTTGAGCTGTCTCCGACTTCTTTATTAACAACAATAATACCGTCCACACTGCAATGCTCCCTTATGCCGTCAGTTCTTTGACCATTTTAAAAGCTTCGGACATAACTCTTTGTTTAACCGACTCAAAATCGCCCTGCATCCTGCAGCCGGCTGCCCTGATATGGCCGCCACCGTTTAATCTACCTGCCAGCTCACTGGCATCAAGGCTTCTTGAGCGAAACCCAACCTTAACATCGCTGTCGCTTTCCACGTAGAAAAGAATACCAAGCTCGATCCCTTCAATATTGCGGCTAAAGTTAACGATGCCTTCAAGATCGTCAGTGGTTGCTCCGCTTCTTTCCCTGACATCTTTGCTTAAAGTCATTACTGCAACAGTCCTGTTTTCATACAGCTCAAGGGTTGACAGGGCCTCCTTCAGCAAAATGTAGTAAGTGTAAGGCCGCTCGTCAAATAATTTCTGAGATATCACTCCGGGATTTATGCCTGATTCCAGCAGGGATGAAATTACCTGATGGGTTAGAGAGGTTGTGTTCTCATATTTAAATGAACCTGTATCGGTTGAGATAGCAACATACAGGGCTTCAGCAATTTGGTAGTCTAACTCGATATCCAGCTCCTTTAAAAGACCAAAAACAATTTCACCTGTGGCAGAAGCGGTGTCATCGACATAGTTTAGATGACCAAAGCGCTGATTGGTTACATGATGATCGATGTTGATAATCATCCGGCTTTGCATAACCGAATCCTTGAAAAGGTCAAGACGTTCAGGATCACTACTGTCAAGGACAATTACCGCTATTTCCGAATTATCGATTGACCCATTATGAGAGACTATCCCGGAACCTTCCAAAAACTTATATTTATTGGGGATATGGCCTGGTGTCAGCAGGGTTACTTCTTTCCCAATTTTTCTTAATCCCAATCCCATTCCCAGCAGCGAACCGATACTATCACCATCAGGCAGCATATGTGATATCAGGTAGAACTGATTTTCATTTTTTAGCGTATCAATTATCTTCGTCCGATCGGCTGTCATCCCTGTTCTCTTCTTCCTTCAGTGACTTTAATACACTTTCGATATAGGCGCCATATTCAATTGAAGTATCCAGAAAAAAATTAATCTCCGGTGTATACCTCAATCTTATTCGCCGCCCGATTTCAGAACGGACAAACCCTGAAGCCCTGGCCAGGGTTTGCAAAGTTTCTTCTCTTTCCGCCTCACTGCCATATACACTTACATAGATTGATGCATGGCGTAAATCCTTTGACAACTCTACATCAGTAACACTGGTCATCTCGGCAATCCTGGGATCTTTTATTTCAGCAACGATAATTTGACTGACATCTTTTTTGATCTGTTCAGCAACCCGCCGCACTCTGTTTTCCGACATGATAAAATCCTCCTAAAAAATAGGCTGATACGGCGATCAGGTAAATTTAGCGTTTAACCTGCTCCATGGTATAAGCTTCAATAATATCTCCTTCATTGAGATCGTTAAAGTTTTCAAGCAAAATTCCGCATTCATAGCCTGTTAAAACTTCTTTTACATCATCTTTAAACCGCTTCAGGGAATCTATTTTGCCTTTATCATGAACTACTGTGCCATCCCTGATTACCCTGATCATGGCATTGCGGGTTATTTTACCTTCTATTACGTAAGAACCGGCAATATTACCAAGGCGCGAAACCTTAAATACTTCCCTGACCTCAGCCTGCCCGAGAATTACCTCTTTCATGATCGGTTTCAACAGTCCCGTAACGGCATTCTTGATGTCTTCAATTGCTTCATAGATGACCCTGTACAGCCTGATATCAACCTGATCCTGTTCCGCAAGCCTGCGGGCATTGGCATCCGGCCTAACATTAAAACCAATTACGATAGCATTGGAAGCTGAAGCCAGCATGATATCCGATTCGTTGATTGCTCCAACCCCAGTATGAATAATTTTTATTTGAACTTCTTCAAGACTGAGCTTATTTAATGCATCCTGGACAGCTTCTAAAGAACCCTGAACGTCCGCCTTTAGAATCAAGTTTAGATCTTTTACTTCACCTTCCTGGATCTGCTTAAACAGGTCATCCAGGGTTACTCTCTGAACTCGCCTGCTTGCTTCTTTTAACTTTGCCGCTCTTTTTTCGGCAACCTGGCGGGCCACTTTATCATCACCGACAACCTGGAAAGAATCTCCTGCCAGTGGTACATCATTTAACCCCAGGATTTCCACGGGGGTTGATGGGCCGGCGGATTTAATCCTTTCGCCGCGATCGTTATTCATTGCCCTGATTTTGCCGGCAATGGACCCGCAAATTAGCGACTCACCGACACTAAGAGTTCCATCCTGCACCAGGACGGTAGCCACCGGGCCGCGTCCTCGGTCGAGCTTTGCTTCAATCACAGTTCCCCTTGCTGTCCGTTCAGGACAGGCCTTCAATTCTCCGACTTCGGCTAAAAGCAGAATCATTTCAAGCAGCTCTTCTATTCCATCGCCCGTGATGGCGCTGACATTTACAAATATAGTGTCGCCACCCCACTCTTCCGAGATCAGAGCGTGTTCTGACAGCTGCTGCTTGACCCGGTCCGGGTTTGCTTCAGGCTTGTCGATCTTGTTAACTGCAACCATAATCGGCACCTGCGCCGCCTTTACGTGATTAATAGCTTCAATAGTCTGGGGCATTACTCCGTCATCAGCTGCAACAACCAGCACGGCTATATCGGTCACCTGGGCTCCCCTGGCCCGCATGGCGGTAAAAGCCTCGTGGCCCGGGGTGTCGAGGAAAACAATCTGCTTATTATTAACATCAACCTGGTATGCTCCGATATGCTGAGTAATTCCACCGAACTCTCCATCGGTTACCTTTGCACTTCTGATTGAATCCAGCAGTGAAGTTTTGCCGTGGTCTACATGGCCGAGGACAGTGACTACCGGTTTACGCAGTATTTCCCTGCCACCTTCATCTTCACAAACGGCAAGCAGTTCCTCTTCTACCGGATCTTCTATATAATCAATCTCAAAACCGTGTTCGTCGGCTAAAAGCTCGACAGACTCAGGTGAAAGAGGCTGGTTCAAACTGGCCATTACAC
>SLBE01000197.1 GCA_007126465.1 Syntrophomonadaceae bacterium
CCGACACGGTTTCAAGGTACGAACGGTAATATTCATTTTTCCGTTCCATCATTTTCAGTATTTTCTCTTCGGGTAAATTTCGTCCTTTGAGTATCAGATCCAGCGAAGCCCGTCGCGATACACCACGCAGCTGCTCATTGTCTTCCCTGGAAAAAGGCAGCCCTTCTTCATCAGCCAGGCGCTTCCAGGCCAGATAGTGATACTCTGCAGTATCGGTTAGCACTCCATCTAGATCAAAAATAAATGCTTCAATCATTCTTTTGCTGCTCCTACCAACAGTGCTTCCTCGGTCTCACGGTCAAAAAGATGAACCTTTTCCGGGATAAAATTAAATTTAACCTTGTCATGAACCCTGATATTTAATGCAGGGTCTACCCGGGCGATAGCATTTTTCCCACCAACATCCAGGAAGAGATATGTTTCCGAACCTAACAACTCGGTTACCTCAACGGTTGCCACATTCTCGCCGGTCTCATCGGTAGGATCGATTTCAATATGCTCAGGTCTGATTCCCAGGGTAATTTCTTTCTCCGTATACTTATTGTCCTTCAGTTGTATCACTTTGTCCTCGTTAAGGCCTACAGTACCGCCTTCAAATTCAACAATTACAGCTCCGTTCTTTTCAGTCAGACGCGCTTCGATAAAATTCATCTGCGGAGAACCAATAAAGCCGGCCACAAACTGGTTAACCGGGCTGTTATATAGAGTTTCCGGATCGGCAACCTGGTGCACAACACCGTCTTTGAGGACAACAATACGGGTGCCCATGGTCATCGCTTCAGTCTGGTCATGGGTAACATAGATAAATGTCGTTTCCAAACGCAGGTGAAGTTTGCTAAGCTCAGCCCTGGTCTGGACGCGCAACTTGGCATCAAGATTTGAGAGCGGTTCATCCATAAGAAAGACTTTTGGATCACGAACAATAGCCCGTCCCAAAGCAACCCGCTGCCGTTGACCACCTGAGAGTTCCTTGGGCTTTCGATCCAAGAGCTCTTCCAGGCCAAGAATTTTTGCTGCCACATCCACTTTTTCTTTAATCTCGGTTTTGGACATTTTACGTAACTTTAGCCCAAATGCCATGTTTTCAAATATTGACATGTGTGGATATAGCGCATAATTTTGAAACACCATGGCAATATCACGATCTTTGGGAGCTACATCATTAACCATCTCACCATCGATATAAAGTTCCCCCGAACTGATTTCTTCAAGCCCGGCAATCATCCTCAGTACTGTCGATTTTCCACAACCTGATGGTCCAACTAAGACAATGAATTCCTTATCTTCAATTTCCAGGTTAACGTCTTTCACAGCATGGAAACCATTAGGAAATACCTTGTTAATATCGACTAAATTTAAACTGGCCAAGTTCATTCACCCCTTTATTCACTTTGTTCTATGCTTATATCCTGCATCTGGCAGGTAATTTCTTCGCCCTCCGCCAGGGTTACAATAGTTTCAGCATGTTTAAACTCTATCGCTCCTCCCTGTATATTTCTATAAGTTACAACTTCCGGTTTAACTTCTACAGAAATATGATTGCTCCTATAATTTATATTAAAGCGGTAAAACTTCCAACCTTCCGGAAGGTATGGATTAAAATTTAGCGACTCTCCATCTGTCCTCATACCGCCAAAGCCGTGGACAAGGCAGAGCCAGGAGCCTGCCATGTTAGCCATATGAACACCGTAATGCGTGTCGCCGAAAATGTTATCCAGGTCAAGCCTCGTCACAAGTTTAAAAAAGTAATACGCGTCTTTATAGTAACCCAGTTCTGAAGCGGCTACACTAAAAATTGATGGAGAAAGTGATGAATCATGGGTTGTGATCGGTTCATAATACTGGTAGTCACGCTTTTTCTGCTCCAGGCTGAACTGGCTGCCTAAAAGCAGCTGGCCCAGGATAACATCCGGCTGTTTACAAACCTGATAGCGGTAAATAACCAGGGGATGAAAGTGCAGCAGGAGCGGATATTTTTCAGGCGGTGTGTTTTTAAAATCCCAAATCTCCTTTTCAAAAAAACTGTCATCCTGGGGATGAACCTGCAATTTTTGATCATAGGGGATATACATGGCAGCAGCAGCTTTCTCCCAGGCATTAATTTCTTTTACCTGAAGTAGTATCTCATCAGACAACTGCTGGTAATCGGATGGATATTTTTCCTGCATATACCGTGCTGTTTCAACCGCATACTGCAGGTGCCACCGGGCCATCAGGTTAGTATAGCAGTTATTGTTGACCAGGGCCGTGTATTCATCAGGACCGGTTACTTCATTGTAACAAAAACAGTTGCCTTTGGCTGGAATATATGCACCCAGGTCTTCCCATAGGCGTGCCGTTTCAAAAATTATCTCCGCCCCGCACTCGACCATGAAAGAGTAGTCGCCGGTTATTTCTATATATTTACTGATAGCATAAGCTATGGCGGCATTGATGTGATACTGAGCTGTTCCGGCAGGGTAATATGAAGAACCTTCTTCACCGGCAATTGTCCGCCATGGGTAAAGCGCCCCTTTCTTATGAGAGAGATCAACAGCCCTGCTGCGCGCGTGGTCAAGAATGGTATAGCGATATTCCAGCATTTTCCGGGCCTTTTCAGGCATAACTGCAGCAAAAAAAGGAACCATATAAATTTCTGTATCCCAAAAGTAATGGCCGTCGTAGCCTTCACTGGTTAAACCTTTGGCCGCAATTCCGGTTTTCCCGTCACTACCTGCTGCCTGCAACAGGTGAAACAGGTTAAAACGGAGGCCCTGTTCAGCCTTCAAGCCTCCATCAATCTCCAGCCCGATAGCCTTCCAGTACTTATCAAGATGTTTTTCCTGTTCTTTTAGAAGTTGATTAAAACCTTTCTCTTTCACCCTGGCTGCAGTTTCTTGAGCTAAACCTGGCAGGTCCGATTGGGGATAATCAAGCGATGTGTAATAAGAAACATATTTTTCAAGGGTAATCCATTGATCTTTAACAGCATCAAACTTAAACCTGACCAGCGCCTGCTGCCCAGTCTGTTCAGAGCCTGTTTCAA
>SLBE01000210.1 GCA_007126465.1 Syntrophomonadaceae bacterium
ACAACCGGACATCGACTTCCTCCTGTCGATCCGATGGTGGGATTGGGATGTTGACGTTCTTCGAAGGAATCCCACTGCCTTTCACGATATCGCCGCCCTACGCCAGATTGCTAGAGAAATCCATGCCGAAACGCCTGCTGTGACGAACGGGAACGACGGTGGCGGGGACGCAAGGCCGATAAGGGGGCTTCCGCGATGAACGTGCGCACGATAGCTGACATGAACGACACGATCCTGAGAAATCTGAGTAGCATCCCGAGATCGATCGATCTAGTAGCGGGAGTCCCTCGAAGCGGCCTCCTCGCCGCCACTCTCATCTCACTCCACTTGAATCTGCCGCTCACGGACATCCAGGGTCTCTGCGAGGGCCGCCGATTCGAGACCGGAAAGCGGCCCCTACGCGTCAATGCTTCGGGGTCACCGCACGCGGAGGAACCGCATGTCCTCGTCGTCGACGACTGCATCTCCAAAGGAGCGGAACTTACGAAGGTCAAGAAGCGGCTTGCCGACGCAGGCGTTTCGGGCAGATTGACCTATCTGGCCGTCTATGCTTTCCCCGACCGGCCAGAAGTCGCCGACATCGTTCTGGAAGTCGTTCCAAGGCCTATGGTCTTCGAGTGGTCGTTCATCCACAGTGCGATGCTGCAGTATGCCTGCGTGGACATCGACGGTGTGCTCTGCGTCGATCCCGAACCCGAGGAAGACGATGATGGGGAGCGGTATAGAAACTTCTTGCGGACAGCGAAACCGCTGATGGTGCCGACCCGCTACGTCGGGGCTCTCGCGACGGCACGGCTGGAGAAGTACCGCCCCGAGACGGAGGCATGGCTCGCAGAGCACGGCGTGCAGTACGGCCAGCTGCTCATGATGGACTATCCAACAGCCGAAGCTCGGAGGGGCAAGCAGGCGAGCTTCAAGGCAGAAGCTTTCCGCGCAACCGGAGCACGCATCTTCGTCGAGTCCGATGCCAAGCTCGCGCACGACATCGCGCAGCTGAGTGGCAAGCCTGCGATCGCCTTTGGCACGAACACCTTGTACAAGCCGTCGCTTCGTGGGCGATTCAATGTCCGGAAACAGCGGCTGGCAGCCAGACACGGAACCACCTTGTGGTACCGGCTTTTCTTCCGTGCACCTCAGAGGATCCTCACGGCTCTGGGCTCTCGCCTGCGTCGTCATTGACTTGCGACAGCGACGGCTGGGCCTCAGCCGCCGCGTTCTCGCACATCGCGGCTAGACCAGAACGAGACGATCGCGAGGAGCTTCAGTGTCAAATGTCTTGCTCGGAAGAGTTCGAGGAACGTTTCAGATGACTACGTAGGTCGGTTAGCTGCCGCAGGTCCCGTCGAGTGTGCGGCCAGGCGTAGCCGACCACGCTGATCGCCGTGAGCGAGACGACCACCGCCATCGCGAGGCTGATCCAGCCGTCGAAAGGCGCTGCTCGCACGACAGCGAAGGCTGCCACGAATCCGATAAACGTCAACACTGCCGGCGGGTACATCGTTCGCAGGAGATCGCTCACCTCGATCGTCGTGACGCGGAACGCGTAGGACATGGTTGGCAACCAAAGGACCATGATGGTCACGGCGAATGCCAAAGCGACGCCGACCGCACCCCACCGAACCCCGACGATGAAGGAGAGGACGTAGAGCGGATCGCTCATGAGCGACCAGCGGAGTTGCCGATCCGCGCGACCATGCGACTGGTGAACCCACCCCGCAGTCCAGAGCACCGGGGTGACGATGCCGGCGATCGCCAGCATCTGGAAGACGCGAGCGGCGTCGGTCCATTGCTCGCCAAGGAGCAACGGAATCAGCAGGTCCGAGAGGCCCGCCACGATGGCAACCAGCGGCATGCTCAGGTACGCGAGACCCTGGACGACCCTGAGGTAGAAGCGCCGATACTCAGCGGGGCTATCGCGCAAGCGGCTGAGTGCAGGCATGGCTACGGAAGTCAGAGGACCGTTGAGTTGCTGGATCGGCATCTTGAACAGGTTGTAGGCCTTCGAGTAGAGGCCGAGCTGAGTTGCGCCTGAGAAGTATCCAATCAGCGCCTTGTCCGCCTGCCGGGTGAAGTAGTTCAAGAAGCTCGATGCGGTGAGGTAACTGCCGAAGGACACCAGCGATCGAACGCCCGCGCCGCGCCTCGGTGCTCCCGGCCTCCAGGCGGTGACCACCCAGAGAAGAGCAGCTGCCGTAGCGGGTCCCGCAACTTGATGTGTAACGACAGCCCAGTAGCCACCCCCCCTGAGAGCAACGAGTATCGCCAGGATCACGGAGGCGAGCAGCGAAGCGATCTGGACGAAAGCCATGGCACCGAAGCGCATCTGCCTGCGGAGAATGGCGAGGTGCTGAGCAGCGACCCCGTGGAAGATGAATGTGATCGACAGGACGTAGCCGATCGAAGTGAGGCGCGGCTCGTCATAGAAGGCAGCTATGAGCGGCGATGACAGAGCAACTATGCCCGCCAACCCAGTAGTCACTGCTACTTGGATCCAGAAGAGGGTGCTCACCTGCGCGTGGTTAATTCGTGGACTCTGAACTGTGGCCCACGAGAAGCCCATGTCTTGAAAGACGGCAGCAAATCCCACCACGACCATCACCATCGCGACTAAGCCGAAATCCTCGGGCATCAGCAGCCTGGCGAGTACCACCGTGGAGACCGATTGGATGACGAACTTGGCACCCTGCGACCCAAGCGTCACGGTGCCGCCACGTACCGACCGACCCCGGAGGTCCGCCCGCAGATGGTCCGTCTCAAAGACCGCGTCTTTGTCGCTAACCACGCTCCAGCCTCTCTTGGATTCCGAACCCTACGCTGCCCTTCCCGTTCTGCGCCCACCCCATGCCCGTAAAGAGTTGCCGTCGTGTCGCAAATGGTGCGCGTGGGAGGTTAGTAGGGTGAGACGGTCCCTTCGGTCTGTCCGTACATGAACAGCACGCCGGGGAAGATACCACCTTCTCCGGTCCAAACCGGGTGGGGACCATTGCTGGCGATACGGCTGGAATAGCCGCT
>SLBE01000051.1 GCA_007126465.1 Syntrophomonadaceae bacterium
GGAAAGTCCCGTGATTAATACTACCTGCATTTTGTCCCTCTCACTCATTACCGGATAACCTCCAGTATTTTTTAGATATTTACGACGGCCTTTAGAGCACAAAGTGTTCTAAGGCTGCAGCTACACCGTCTTCATTATTGGAAGTGGTTATATAATCCGCAATTTCCAACAAGGCCGGGCGGGCATTAGATACGGCTATACCCAACCCTGCGTAGCTAATCATGTCAAGGTCGTTATGCCCATCACCAATGGCGATTATTTCCTCTCGCTTAATCCCTTCCCTTTCGGCAAACCATCGCAGGGTCTGACCCTTTGTTGCACTGTGATCTGTTATCTCCAGGAAATAGGGCCGGGACTGTAGAATAGATAGTTTTGACCCGAACCTTTCTTTAAGTTTTTCTTCAGTTGCATCAAGTGTCCCGTCCCAGCGGATGATACTCATCTTGGTCGGATTTGAATCCTGCTTTTCCATAAATTTACTTAAAGAACCCACTTCATTAACTTCAATCTTGGCCAGGGACTGGTAATAACGTGACTGCTCAGTTTCTTTCCCAACATAAAGATCATCTTCAATAAAGAGACTGACGTGCAATCCGCTGCGCTCACCTTCCTCGGCAACGGCTATGGCAATCTCTTTATCGATTGGCCGGTGCAAAACCACTTCCCTGCTTTGAGATTTTTTAACAAGCGCTCCGTGATAATTTATAAGGGGCCTGTCGTCATTTAAACCCAGGTCAGCCATGTAAGGAACAGAGGTTTTAAACATTCTGCCGGTAGCAATGATCAGCCGCAGCCCTTTTTCAGCTGCTTTCTGAACTGCTGCCCTGTTACGGATAGATATATTAGAATTTTCATCCAGCAGTGTATCATCGAGGTCTATAGCCAGCAGGCGGTATTGCATAATTCAGCTCCTATCTCTTAATCTGTGCCAGTTAGGTCCAGTATAGCATATATTTTTTTACTACTCAGCTTACATCGTTTGGTTTTGCCCGGCCTGCTAAAGAAAACTACACTCGCTGATCGTTTAGGCTGGAACTGCTCCGGTTTAGCTTCAACCTTACGCCTAAGTTACTCTTTTCATACCTTTATAGAAAGCCTTCGCTCTCTGATCGCTGCGTGCAAAATTAGGATCCGACTCAGTCTCAGCCTTCCGCTTTGGTTACCCTCTCGACGGGCCATCCGGGCCCTTCTCGAGGCGGCCTGCCTCCATGTAGGTCGACCTGCTCCAGGCTATCACTTCGTCGCCTAATTTTCTTGCACTCACTTTACGTTCGCTTCAGTCTTTACTATAAAGGTACTTCCTATCCTGCACTTTATGCTCGCTTCAGTTTTCTTTAGCTGACCAGGTACTGTTTGTCAACACAGGCTGTGTGGTTACTATTACTCTTCTTTTCCTTCTTCTCTCAGCGCACGGTAAATTCGTTCGGCCAGGGCCCGGTTGATCTCCGAAACTTCTTCCAGCTGTTCAACAGAAGCCTTTATAATATTTTCGGTGCTGCCGAAATGTTTAAGCAAAACTTTTCGCCGGGCCGGGCCGATACCTGGAATACTTTCAAGTTTAGAGCGAATCGCGCTCCTGCTCCGCCTGGTGCGATGACCGCTTACTGCAAAGCGATGCACCTCATCACGAATTCGCTGCAGCAGCTGCAGCAGGGGATCACTGGCAGCCAGGCGCACCGGCTGCGGCGAGTCCTTTAAAAAGAGCTGGTCCGGGTTTTTAGCAAGGGCTACCAGCGGTATATCCTTGAAATAAGTATCATATAATGCTTCGTAAGCTGAGTTTAACTGTCCTCTTCCCCCGTCAATCAGAATCACATCCGGCCTGGTCCACTGGTTTCGGGAAGCCCTGCGCTCTAAAACCTCTTCCAGGGCAGCATAGTCATCACCGGCCGGAGCCTTTCTTATATTAAACTTTCTATAGTCTTCTTTCGCAGGCTCACCATGACTAAATACAACCATGGCACCGACAGGCTGGCCACCACGCAGATGAGAAATATCATACCCCTCGATTCTGGCTGGGGGCTGATTAAGCCCCAGCAGCGCGGCCAATTTATTAAGCGGCTCTACAGTTCTTCTCCTGCGCTGTTCTTCATCTTCCTGCAAACGCAAAAAGCAGTTACGGGCAGCAAGATCGACCATTTTTTTCAGGGCGCCCCGTTTCGGAAGACGCAGGTTCACCTTTCGGCCGGCCTTTTCCCGCAGCCACCTGCTGATCAAATCAGTATCAGCAGGCAGATCCGAAACGGCAATCTCTACAGGCAGATCATCTTCCCTGCTGTAATAATTCTTTATAAAGGAAGCCATCACTTCATCATTATCCAGGTTTTCCGCGCCGCTCAGGGCAAAATGATTCTGACGGAGCATTTTACCATCCCTGATTTGGAAAAGGTGAACAGCTGTAAACGAATTATGCCTGGCCAGGGCCAGGATATCACGATCGATGCTGTTTTCAACAAGCAGCATCTTTTGCTGTTGACCGGCAATTCTTTGCAGTGAATAGAGCCGGTCCCGCAGGGCAGCCGCTGCTTCAAAGTTCTGCCCGGTAGCAGCTTCCTCCATCTGCAGCTTTAACTTTTCTTCAAGTTCACTGTAACGGCCCTGTAAGAAAAGAGTGACCTGGTTTACCATTTTTTCATACTGCTCCGGAGAAACTTCTTCCCGGCCCCGGCATGGCGCAAGGCAGCGCTTCATCTGGAAGTTCAGGCAGGGGCGCTCTGGAGAGGGTTTGCCATCTAAAGGCTGCCGGCAGCGGCGCATGGGAAACAGGGAGCCAAGCAGGCGCATGGTTTCTCGAACAGCTTCAACATCGGTATAAGGCCCAAAACGGCGCTCCTCCCGTCCCGGCGCAGGACGGTAACGGCCCCGGCGGCTACCGCGCTGCGATAGGCGCATCAGTTCAAGGCGGGGATAAAGCTCTCCGGTAATTATTAAATAGGGATAATCCTTGTCATCTTTCAGGTTAACGTTATAACGTGGCCGGTATTCCTTGATCAGGCTGCACTCCAGGA